>NZ_JAWLIQ010000013.1:0-132539 GCF_033485175.1 Sporosarcina sp. YIM B06819
GAAGGCAGTCTAAAGACGCCGCGTCCTGCGGCAACGACTGCATGACCCACTTCGTGTGGGTCCAAGCCGTGCCCGCGGAAAGCGTCCGCCTGAAGCGGAAATCAACCTTGTTCATATTTTAGTACTACCAAAAATGGAGGGTTTATTCGTGAAAAAACGTGCATTGCTTAGCGTATCGGACAAAAGTGGTATTTTGGAATTTGCAAAAGTGTTGGAAGGCTTGGGCTACGAACTACTATCTACAGGCGGAACAATGAAGCATTTGGCTGACAATGGTGTTGCTGTAACAGCTGTTGACGCAGTGACTGGCTTTCCTGAAATTATGGAAGGCCGTGTGAAAACACTCAATCCAATGATTCACGGTGGATTGCTTGCAAAACAAGACGACCCATCACACATCGCACAAATGGAAGAACACGGCATTCAGCCAATCGACATCGTTTGTGTTAACTTGTATCCGTTTAAAGAAACGATTTCTAAACCGAATGTGTCAACTGACGATGCGATCGAAAACATTGATATCGGCGGACCAGCAATGCTTCGTGCTTCTGCGAAAAACCATGCGTACGTGACGGTAATCGTCGATGCAACAGATTACGACCAAGTTATTGCGGAACTAACAGCTGACGGCCAAACGACACTTGAAACACGCAGACGTCTTGCGGCAAAAGTTTTCCGTCACACAGCTGCATACGATGCACTGATTTCAGGTTATTTGACTGACCTTGCAGGCGAAGAATTCCCAGAGCAAGTCACGTACACTTACGAATTAAAACAACCGCTTCGTTACGGTGAAAACCCGCATCAAAAGGCAGCTTTCTATAGCCGTCCACTTGGTTCTGATTTCTCCATTGCTTATGCGGAACAATTACATGGCAAAGAGCTTTCATACAACAATATTCAAGATGCAAATGCGGCAATTCAAATCGTTAAGGAATTTGAAGGTCCTGCTGCAGTTGCGGTCAAACATATGAATCCATGTGGTGTTGGAACTGGTGAAACAATTTTTGATGCATTCAATAAAGCCTATGAAGCAGACTCGACATCTATTTTCGGTGGTATCATCGCATTAAACCGTGAAGTTGATGCGGTAACTGCTGAAAAATTATCGGGTATCTTCCTTGAAATTATTATTGCACCTGCTTTCACAGAAGAGGCAATTGAAATCTTGACACAGAAGAAAAACATTCGCTTGATGACCATTTCATTTGATCAAAACAAAAAAGATAAATGGAATACGGTATCTGTTGAAGGCGGATTGTTAATGCAAGAGCCAGATGCTTATGGTTTTGCAGATGCAGATATTAAAGTAGCAACAGACCGTGAGCCGACAGAAGCAGAATGGCAAGCAATGAAATTGGGCTGGGCTGTTGTCAAACACGTCAAATCAAATGCGATTGTTGTAACAGACGACCATATGACACTTGGCGTTGGTGCTGGACAAATGAACCGTGTGGGCGCTGCAAATATCGCATTGACCCAGGCTGGTGAACGTGCGAAAGGTGCAGCACTTGCATCGGATGCATTTTTCCCAATGGATGATACAGTCGAAGCAGCAGCGAAAGCGGGCATTACGGCGATTATCCAACCAGGTGGATCAGTGAAAGACGAAGATTCCATCAAAAAAGCAAATGAATATGGTATTACGATGGTATTTACAGGCGTTCGTCATTTCAAACATTGAGGAGGAACTAATTTGAATATACTCGTTATCGGGAGCGGTGGCCGCGAGCACGCGATTGCTAGACAGTTCAATGTCTCCCCTTCAGTTCAAAAAGTATTTGTAGCACCAGGTAATGATGGCATGAAAAACGATGCGCAATGTGTAAACATTGATGCGTTGGATTTCGCGGCACTTGTCGCATTTGCCAAAGAAAATCAAGTGGATCTAACATTTGTTGGTCCTGAACAACCTCTTGGAGAAGGAGTCGTTGATTTCTTCGCTGAACATGGCTTGAAAGCATTTGGTCCTACGAAAGCTGCGGCGCTTATCGAAGGCAGTAAATCGTTCGCGAAAGAACTAATGGCGAAGTATGATATTCCAACAGCTGGCTATGGAACGTTTACAGATGCAGAAGAAGCGAAAGCATTTATTCGTGAAAACGGAGCGCCAATTGTCGTCAAGGCGGACGGGCTTGCTGCTGGAAAAGGTGTTATCGTTGCGATGACATTGGACGAAGCGCTTCATGCGGTTGACGATATGATTGGCAATCAAAAATTTGGTGAATCATCGTCTCGTGTTGTCATTGAGGAATTTTTGGATGGTGAAGAATTCTCTTATATGTCATTTGTTCATGATGGACAGATTTACCCAATGGTAATCGCACAGGACCATAAGCGTGCTTATGATGGCGATCGAGGTCCAAATACGGGCGGAATGGGTGCGTATTCGCCAGTTCCACAAATTTCGGATGCGGTTGTGCAAGAGGCTTATGACAAAGTGGTTGTTCCTACGGTTGAGGCAATGGCGGCAGAAGGAACACCATTTACGGGGATTTTATATGCGGGGTTAATCCTCACAGATAAAGGACCGAAAGTTATTGAATTCAATGCACGCTTCGGCGATCCGGAAACACAAGTTGTCCTGCCACGTATGGCATCTGATTTTGGTGAGTTCATGGCGGCACTAATGGACAGCAAAAAGTATGACTTGAAGTGGCATGAAGAAGCAATGTTAGGCGTAGTCATTGCGGCTGACGGTTATCCGGGCGATCTTGTCAAAGGTGCGGCATTGCCAAATCTTGATGGTTTGGCAGCACAAGGCTTGGATGTTTTCCATGCAGGTACGAAAGCGAGTGGCGCTGGCTTTGTTGGTAACGGAGGTCGTGTCTTGCTTGTCACGGCAAAGGCAGATTCATTGAAAGAAGCGCAACAAAAAGTATACAAAGGCTTATCTGATCTCGAATGGGACGGTTTCTTCTATCGAACAGATATCGGCTGGCGTACGTTTGAATAAAATAGAAGACCATTTTCTCTGAAATGAGAGAATGGTCTTCTTTTCTGTTTTATGGAATAAATGGTTGCATGATTTATCTGATTACTTATACTTAAGGTAGTGCTTGAAGAGAAAGGTGAAGAGATAATGGGTTTACAATTTTCGAATGTTGAAAAGAGATTGAATGATACACTCGTGTTTCCTTCATTCAATTTACATGTAAAGGGCAGTCAAGTTACGGCAATCTACTCAAGTCTTAATGTGCGAAGTACGCTTTTACATATGCTTACAAGGCAAATACCTGTTTTAAACGGTGAGATATTCATAGGTGATGTAGAGATTTCAAAGGTCAATCTTTCAGACATTGGTTTTTCATTCCGGAATGAAGGATTGTATGAGCGATTAACGGTTGCTGAACAGCTCAATCTCTATCGAAAACTTTACAATACATCTGAAGCTACTTCAGTGATTTTGCGAAAAGTTCACCTTGAAGAAAAAAGGAACGTCAGGATAAAGAAACTATCTTACTCAGAGCAAAGACGACTCCAATTTGCGAAGCTGCTTGTTCAAAATCCTGACTTGCTCATTTTTGAAGAACCTGATCAAAATATCGACATTGAAACACAAAGGGTATTGATAATTATTTTGGAAAAGCTGCGTGCTAAAGGTAAAAATGTTCTCATCCTTACGGGCAATATGGAGAGTGCGGTTACTTTGGCAGATAAAGTGTGTAGATTGGACGAAAGCGGTTTGCACGAAATTCAATTGGCAGACGAATCTGAAGAGGGGATATCTCCTACTGAAATCGTAGAAGAGCAAACTTCAACATTGGATGCAGACGTCGAAATTGAAAAACCAGAAATTCAGCCAGTTCGTTTTGAGAAAATCCCGACGAAGGTCAATGAAAAAATTGTGCTCTTTGATCCGCCCGAAATTGATTATATTGAAAGTAATGATGGACAGTCGTATTTACATATTAAGGGTGAAGGGTTTCCCACAATATTTACGATGAATGAGCTTGAAGAGCGTCTGCAACATTTTGGCTTTTTCCGTTGCCATCGTTCCTATATCGTCAACCTCCAAAAGGTCCGCGAAGTCATTACCTGGACACGGAACAGTTACAGTCTCATTTTGGATGATGAAAAAAAGTCCAACATCCCCCTGTCAAAAACGAAAATGGCTGAATTGAAAGTGATGTTGGGCCTGAAATAAGCTCCATTCACCCCCAAAAAGGCTCTTTTCACGGGAAATATGCTGTCTTTGTGCTGAAAACGACTTAATCTAAAGGTGCAGCAACAAAACAACGACTAGCACATTTTAGGGGGAGTACAATGGAAAACATCATTGAAGTTCAATCATTGGAGAAAGTGTTTGCGAATCAAACAGCACTTGAAGACGTCAATTTCCACGTTAAAAAGGGAGAGATTTTTGGCTTTCTCGGTCCGAGTGGTTCGGGAAAAACAACAACGATTAAAATATTGACGGGTCAATTAAATCAGACGAGCGGGAAAGCGACCGTCTTCGGAAAACCAGTTTCGGGGATGAAAAACGGCGAGTCAAGAAAGAAAATTGGAGTGCTGACGGATAATAGCGGCCTCTATGGGAGATTGTCCATTTACGATAATCTTAAACTGTATAGTGACCTATATGGAGTTACAGAGAAGCGAATTGATGAAGTACTTGCGATCGTTAATTTAACAAGTGAGAAGAAGAAAGTCGTTTCAAAGCTATCAAAAGGAATGCTTCAACGTGTGACACTTGCCCGTACATTGTTACATGAACCAGAGCTATTATTTCTTGATGAACCGTCTTCGGCACTGGATCCGGTGAATTCGCAACATATCCATGAAGGACTACGGGAATTGAAAGCGCGGGGGACAACAATCTTCCTAACCACTCATGACATGAACGAAGCAGAGCTGCTTTGTGATCGAGTCGCATTTTTAAATAAAGGTCAAATTCGGTTGATGGATGAACCAGGGAAATTAAGAAAACAGTATTCTGATTCAACCATGACTGTCGAGCTGAAAACCAATGAGAAAGTCGTATTGAGGAGCACAGCTGAAGATGCCCAAAAGATGTTCAACTATATGGCGTCAAACAACGTCGCGGCCATTCATACAAATGAACCAACATTAGGCGATATTTTCGTCGAAGTGACAGGGAGGAAATTATCATGACATTTTCAATGAAACGTGTAAATGCTATATTCCAGAAAGACTTTAGGGATATTTCTAGAAACTCGGCTGTTTCCATTACGGTATTTATGCCGCTAATTATGGCTTTTGCATTGGGCAAGATGAATGAAGATATTTCGATTGATGGGCATTATATGGTTATCAATATTGCAATGGTTGTCGTGGGATCATTTATTCAGTGCTGTTTAATTGCTGAGGAAAAAGAGAAAAATACACTTCGCGGCTTAATGTTGTCGCCAGCTTCGACGTTGGAGATAATTGGCGGGAAAAGTTTGTTAAGCTTACTAGCGATGATCATTATTGTTGTCATCAGTGCTATGCTGACAGGCTATAAACCGGAAAATATAGTCATCATAGCCGGTGCAATCCTATTAACTAGTTTCTTTTTCATTGGTTTAGGGACTCTTCTTGGCTTGCTTGCTAAATCAGTTATGGAAGCTTCTGTAATTATTATGCCTTTTATGCTCATATTTGGTTTTGGATCGATGGCTACGATGTTTGCAGACAAATACCCTATTTTGAAGGTGATGGATTATACGCCGAATGCACAACTTGCGGACATTGCAGTGAAGATTGAAAGCGGAGTTGGACTTGGTGGAGTGTGGTTGAACTTTGGCATTATTATACTGTGGATTATCGTTGTTTTTGCATTGACAGTCGCCGTATTTAAGAAACGGAAGATGGATTAGCAGTCAATGAAAATAACCTGTTCAGAAGGTCTGAACAGGTTATTTTCGATTGCATATGCTTGAATGGCAGTAAACGGATGCTATGCGGTATTATTTGTTCGCTATCCGGTAGTAACTAAATTCCATCACCATCTATCTAAGTTTTCAAATACATAGTGTATTCTCTATTTATTTCCCGAATGCTATGCTAGGATAAATACTAAAGACACTCCATATCAAAGGGGGAGAATACATGTGGGAACAGTATGCTATGAAAGACCAACTCCAGATCATCAACGGTAAAAAAGCACCGGATCTCATTATTATTAATGCGGAATACTTACATTCCATCTATAAAAAATGGGTGACGGGCAACATCTGGGTGGCTGGTGATCGAATTGTTTATGCGGGTAAGGAAATGCCTGCGGTGACAGAAGGGGCAGAGATTGTTAATGCCGCAGGGAAGAAAATTGTATCCGGTTACATTGAACCACACGTCCATCCGTTTCAATTGTATAACCCACGAACGTTTGCAGATTATGCAGCAAGGCTTGGGACAACGACGTTCATCTCGGACAATATGGTTCTATTTATGTCGCTCGATAATGCGACTTCCTTTTCGATTCTGGATCAGTTTAATGAATTGCCCTTCTCCTTTTACTGGTGGGCACGGTTTGATTCGCAGACGGTTTTGCAAAATGAGGCAGAGCTGTACAATCCGGCGTCCATTAAGGAGTGGATTGAGCGTCCAGAAGTGCTGTTGGGCGGCGAGCTAACAGGCTGGCCACGACTGATGGCTGGGGATCCGGACATGCTTGCTTCCGTCCAGGCAACAAAACAAGCAGGTAAGAAAGTCGAAGGTCATTTCCCTGGGGCCTCGGAACGCACACTGACGAGGATGAAACTTCTTGGGGCAGATGGCGATCATGAAGCAATGACTGTAGAAGAAGTGGAAGCACGGTTGTTACACGGTTATGCTGTGACGCTTCGCCATTCATCGATTCGCCCCGATCTTCCGCATTTATTGAAGGGCATTGTAGACAAAGAATTAGACGTGTTTGACCATTTAATGATGACAACGGATGGTTCTACACCGTCGTTCCATATTGATGGTGTGGTGGACAAGTGTATTCGTGTTGCGCTTGAAGCGGGTGTACCACCAATTGATGTTTATCAAATGGCGTCTTACAATGTGGCGCGTTATTATGATATGACCGATTTGCATGGCATCATTGCAACAGGTCGTTATGCAACACTGAACTTCTTGGAGGATGAATACAATCCGGTGCCAACGGATGTATTATCTAAAGGGCAGTGGCTGAAACGTGACGGTCAATCGACAGCACCATTTCCAGCCATTGACTGGTCATTTGTGGACAAGTTTGCACCAGACTTCAACCTGGAGGAAAAAGACTTTATTTTTGACAGTCCACTGGGTATTGAAATGGTCAATGATGTCATTACGAAGCCGTACACTGTCACTATCGATATGACGGTTGAAAAATTGGCAGATGATCACGACGAGAGCTTCCTGATGTTAGTCGACCGCAATGGAAAATGGCGCGTCAATACGCTCATTAAAGGTTTTGCCACAACTGTTCAAGGCTTTGCTTCGTCATATTCCAATACAGGCGATATTATTTTAATAGGTAAAGATAAAAAAGAAATGCTGAACGCCTTCCATGAAATCAAACGAATTGGCGGCGGTATGGTACTCTATGAAAAGGGTACTATTGTGGCGACGCTTCCATTAGCAATCGGCGGTGGATTATCGGCGGAACCTGTGGAGACATTGATTGTACAGGAGTTGGCGCTGAAGAAGGCGTTGACAGAGCGTGGGCACACACATGGTGATGCGGTGTATACATTCCTGTTCCTGCAATCGACGCACCTACCTTATATTCGTATTACACAAGTGGGTCTATTTGATGTGATGAAAAATGAAGTAATCATTCCGGTCACGGAAAGATAGGGGGAAGCAATGACAAAAAAAATGAGAGGATTGCTATTCTATTTAGCAATCGCTATGTTGCTACTGGCAGCGTGTTCAAAAGAAGAAAAAGTGGAGGACCCTGTTCCAGAGCCAGACGAAGATGAAGAGATTGCTGAGGAAGAGGAGCCGGTGGAGGAAGTGTCTGTCGAGTTGTTTCCTTCGCCGTTTACAGGTGTTATGAAGGAAGAAGAAAATATCCGTCGCCCAGTACTTGCGACGATTAATAACCATCCGTTGGCTAGACCGCAGTCGGGTATTAGCGATGCAGATATTATTTATGAGCTTGCTGCGGAAGGTAGTGTGACAAGACTCTTGGCTTTATTCCAAAGTGAGTTACCAGCAGAAATCGGGCCGATACGTAGTGCGAGGGATTATTTTGTTCATATCGCCAAAGGGCTTGATGCATTTTATGTGGCGCATGGTTACAGTCCTGATGCTAAACAATTGTTAGAGAAACGTGTGGTGGATAACGTCAACGGTATGCAGTATGATGGGACACTGTTCTGGCGTTCTAGGGAACGTAGAGCACCGCATAATTCCTATATTTCTGGCGACAACATTGTTGCGGCGGAGGAGAAGACGAATTCTTCAATGGAACTTTCTGTAATTCCACCATTTGCATTCCTTGAATTCATTGAAGATGCTAAAATAGGAGATAGTGTGTCTTCAGTAACTGTTAAATACAGTTCAGATCCGAATTTTACGAGTGTTTATGCTTATGATGCGGAAAAAGGAATCTATAGCCGGACAGTAAACGGCAACGTGACAGTTGACAAAGCAAATGACAAACAACTAGAGCTGTCTAATATTCTTGTATTTGAAACAGCTCACCGGACTATCGATAACGTTGGGAGACAAGCAGTTGATATCGAATCGGGCGGTAAAGCGATGCTGTTCCAAGCAGGTATTGCTAGAGAAATCGAGTGGGAAAACCGTGACGGAATTTTGGTGCCAATGGAAAATGGTCTACCAGCGAAATTGGTTCCGGGCAAGACATGGATTCATATAGTACCGACTAAACCAGGATTAGTCACTGCTGTTACGTATATGCCTTGAGGAATTCATTCAGAGAGAGGGAACGATATGCAAATCGATAAAATCCGTGGTCATCAGACGGATCAGCTACTTAAAGCGATGCTCGAATTGAAAGACCTCGATGAATGTTATGAATTTTTTGATGACCTTTGTACAATTAGTGAATTACAGTCGCTGGCACAACGGCTGGAAGTTGCACAAATGCTAAAATTGAAAAAGACTTATGATACGATTCAAAGAGAAACGGGGGCAAGTACAGCGACGATTTCACGTATTCGTCGTTGCGTCGATTACGGCTCAGGTGGTTATAGCAAAGTGCTGGATCGCCTGTATCCTCAACAAGAAGAAACAATATAAGTAGCGTATGAACCGGACAGAGAAAGAATCTGTCCGGTTTTTTTGGTATACTAAAGGAACGTACATTATCCTCATCCAGCAGAAGGCACCTGTAGCTGACGCTTCGCTTTCAGTACAAATCCATTTGCTGAACAAGGAGGAATGCAGTTCAATTCCTCCCTGATAATGCCTCCGGCGGATGTCACGGATTTTTAGGGGATTAAGAAGGCAACCTAAGCCGTGTCCTGCGGATGCCTTAATTTCTGTAAAGTACGCAGAAATTAAGGCAAATCGAACCCTTCGCTGTTCGATTCGCAATTACGCCAAGACGAAATTGATTAGAATGGGTGGTTAACTATGGACTTCACAACATGGCGTCATGCCTTTAAATTAGATCCTGCTAAAACGCTGACAGACGAACAGCTTGAATTGCTCGCGGAGTCGGGAACGGACGGCATCATCGTCGGTGGCACGGATGGTATTACGCTTGATAACGTGCTCGATTTACTCGTTCGCATTCGACGGTTTTCCGTGCCAGTTGTACTTGAGATTTCAACGGTGGAGTCTGTGACACCGGGCTTCGATTATTACTTCATTCCCACGGTGCTTAACTCAACAAAAGTTGAATGGATTAACGGTATCCATCATGCAGCGATGCGTGAATATGGGCATATGATGGATTGGGATGAAATTGTGACAGAGGGCTATTGCATTTTAAACCCTGAATGTAAGGCGGCGAAATTGACGGGTGTGACAGCAGTGCCGGACGAAGAGGATGTTGTTGCCTATGCGCGCATGGCAGAGCATTTATTCAAATTGCCTGTATTTTATATGGAGTATAGCGGCGAATATGGTGATCCTAGAATTGTCGAGGCAGCGTCCCGTGTTCTTGAAAATACGCGACTCTTTTATGGCGGCGGCATTAAAAATGTGGCAGAGGCAAAAGAAATGGCGCAAGTTGCTGATACGGTGATTATAGGGAATATCATATACGAAGACTTAATAGCGGCATTGGCAACGGTAGACGCGGTGAAATCAGTTTCCCGATAAGACTATGTCGTGTATAATGAAGGAACAAATGTTCCGAGAGGGCGATAATGATGAATAAAATAGCAGCAGATTTACTAACAGGTATGAACCCCGAACAGGCTCGTGCAGTGAAAAAAACAGAAGGAGCACTTCTGATTATGGCTGGAGCAGGTTCCGGAAAAACGCGTGTTTTAACGCACAGAATTGCCTACCTTGTCGTTGAGAAAAATGTCTATCCTTCCAATATCCTTGCTATCACATTTACAAACAAGGCAGCACGTGAAATGCGTGACCGTATTGATGGATTGCTTGGCGCAGGTACAGGTGAAAGCATGTGGGTTTCGACGTTTCACTCCATGTGTGTGCGGATATTACGTCGTAATAGTGATCGAATTGGCATTTCAAAATCATTTTCCATTCTCGATTCAGCTGACCAATTATCAGTCGTGAAAAGTGTGTTGAAGGGATTGAACCTGGATGCCAAGCAGTACGATCCACGCACGATGCTGAATACCATCAGCTCTGCAAAAAATGAATGTATAGATGCAGAAACATTCCGTGGGCAAATCAACCCGCATAACCCGTATGAAAAAACGATTGCAGATGTTTACGAAGGCTATGCAAAACGATTACGTCAAAACCAATCCATGGATTTCGACGACCTCATCATGATGACGCTCGTCCTATTCGAGCGTGTTCCAGATGTCCTCGAATATTATCAAAACAAATTCCAATACATTCATGTCGATGAGTATCAAGATACCAATAATGCCCAGTATAGATTAGTCAATATGTTAGCGAGTAAATTCAAGAACTTATGTGTCGTAGGAGACTCTGATCAGTCTATTTATAGATGGCGCGGAGCGGATATTAGTAATATTTTATCCTTCGAGAAAGATTATAAAAATGCTGAAATGATTATGCTGGAACAAAACTATCGCTCGACGAAACGTATCTTACAAGCGGCAAACGACGTCATTAAGAATAACCAAAGCCGTTACGATAAAAAGCTACGGACGGACAATGAAGAGGGCGAGTCCATCTCTGTTTACAAAGCGAGCGATGAAAAAGACGAATCGCAATTTGTCGTTGGTAAAATTCTAGAGCTGAAAGAGCAAGAAAATCTAAAGCTCGATGAGTTTGCTATTTTGTACCGCACCAATGCACAGTCACGTGTCATTGAGGAATACCTCGTTAAATCGAATCTCGATTATACAATCGTCGGTGGCACGAAGTTCTATGACCGTAAAGAGATTAAAGACTTACTCGCTTATTTGCGTCTCATTGCTAATAACGAAGATGATCTAGCACTTGCACGCATTATTAATGAACCAAAACGAAGCATTGGCGCAACTTCATTCGATAAAATGGCGCGCTTCGCTATGGATCATGATCGTTCTATTTTTGATGCGTTACAGGAAATCGATTTTATGGGCATTACACCAAGGGCAGCCAACGAAGTTGCCAAGTTCCATGAATTGATTGCTGGCTTTACAAAAATGCAGGAATTTTTATCAGTCACTGAATTGGTTGAGCAAGTTCTAGAGAAGACTGGCTATCGTGACATGTTGCAGCGTGAAAAAACGATTGAATCAGAAAGTCGTTTGGAAAACATTGAAGAGTTCCTGTCTGTCACAGAAGCATTTGAAAAGCGTGCGGAAGAAGATACGGGAGATCGTTCGCTAGTAGCTTTCCTAACCGATTTAGCATTGATTGCAGATATTGATTCACTCGATAAAGAAGAGAACCAGAACAAAGAAAAAATCGTCCTGATGACGATGCACGCGGCAAAAGGGCTCGAATTTCCTGTCGTTTTCATTATCGGCATGGAGGAAAATGTTTTCCCACATTCTCGCTCATTAGGCGATGATGAAGAGATGGAGGAAGAGCGCCGTCTTGCCTACGTTGGCATTACGCGTGCAGAACGCAAGCTGTACTTAACCTCAGCCTCGTACCGAACACTTTACGGTAGAGCGAGTTACAATAATCCATCCAGATTTATTGGTGAAATTTCCGAAGACATCTTAGACATTCAGTCTAAAAATTCCGGATGGTCATCTGGCAATACAATTTCAGGACAAAGTACTGCATCTGTACGTCCAGCTGTTAAAAAACCCGTTTACAAAACAAGCGGTGGGGACAAAATGGGTTGGAGCCCTGGCGACAAAGCAGTCCACAAAAAGTGGGGCACTGGTATGGTTGTCAGTGTCAAAGGGACAGGCGAGGAAGTTGAATTGGATATCGCATTCCCGAATCCTGTGGGTATTAAGCGTTTGCTAGCGAAATTCGCGCCGATTGAAAAGGGATGATAAATGAAGGAGCGGAAAAAGATGGATCGAGTCGAACTTGAAAAACGAGTGGAACAATTGAATGAGCTACTGCATGACTACGGACATGCCTATTATGTGCTCGATAAGCCACTTATTTCTGACGCAGTCTATGACGACTATATGCAGGAGCTGTTAGCGATTGAAGCGGCAAACCCAGATCTCGTTTACCCCGATTCGCCATCGCAACGTGTTGGTGGTGAAGTGCTAGCAGGCTTTGGAAAAGTGACGCATGCGTTTCCAATGCTTAGTCTATCAAACGCCTTTAATGAAGGTGACTTACGTGAATTTGACAGGCGTGCGCAAGAAGCTGTTGGGCATACGGTTTCATATATTTGTGAATTGAAAATTGATGGTTTGGCTGTGTCACTGCGCTATGTGGATGGCAAGTTTGTCCAAGGTTCAACCCGTGGTGACGGCTCAGTAGGGGAAGACATTACAGCAAGCCTAAAAACAATCTGGACTATTCCGTTACGTTTGAAAGAACCAGTTTCAATTGAAGTACGCGGTGAAGCCTATATGCCGAAAAAGTCGTTTGTCCAGTTGAATAATAAGCGTGATGAAGCCGGTGAAGAACTGTTTGCCAATCCTCGTAATGCGGCCGCTGGTTCACTTAGACAACTAGATCCGAAAATAGCTGCCAGTCGTAATTTAGCTGTTTTTATTTATAGTATTGCAGGTGACGGCAGTGCCTATGGACAGGATAGCCATTCGGAGTCATTGAATAAATTAGACTCCCTTGGGTTTGAGACGAATAAGGAACGACAACATTGTGCGACGATTGAAGAAGTACTTGCGTTTATTGAAAAATGGACAGCAATCCGCTCGGACCTTAATTATGAAATCGATGGTATTGTTGTCAAGGTCGATAATTTTGAGGACCAGGAGCAGCTTGGTTTTACGGCAAAAAGTCCGAAATGGGCCATTGCTTATAAATTCCCAGCTGAAGAAGTCGTCACAACCTTACTCGATATCGAGCTAAGTGTGGGACGGACAGGCGTTGTCACACCGACAGCTATTTTGGAGCCAGTTTTGGTGGCAGGCTCGACGGTTGGACGTGCATCCTTGCATAACGAAGACCTTATCAAAGAGAAGGATATTAGAATCGGAGATACAGTCATTATCCGAAAAGCAGGCGACATTATTCCGGAAGTCGTTGCACCTATCATTGAAAAACGTAGGGGCGATGAAGTGCCTTATGAAATGCCGGAAAATTGCCCGGTCTGTGATTCAGAGCTGATACGTATTGAAGGGGAAGTGGCGCTTCGTTGCGTCAATCCGCAATGTCCGGCGCAGATAAAAGAAGCGATTATTCACTTCGTATCCCGCAATGCTATGAATATTGAAGGAATTGGGGAACGAGTTGTTGGGCAATTGTACGAGGCGAATCTTGTACATGACGTTTCAGATCTATATACATTAACGAGAGAACAATTGATTGAACTAGAGAGAATGGGTGAGAAATCCGTCTCCAATTTACTTGCAGCGATTGAAGCGTCAAAAACGAATTCATTAGAAAAAATGCTTTTTGGATTTGGCATTCGCCATGTGGGTGAAAAAGCAGCGACGATTCTTGCAGAGGAATTTGGCACATTAGCGGCTTTAATGGAGGCAGATGTGGAACGCTTACTGACCATCCATGAAATTGGTGACAAAGTAGCCGAATCTATTCAAGCTTATTTCAGCAATGAAGATGTACTGGCCATGCTCAAAAATCTGGAAGCTTACGGCGTGAACATGACCTATACAGGGCGGAATCGACAAGATATGCCAACAGTAGGACCCTTTGCTGGAAAAACGGTCGTACTCACAGGGAAATTAACGATTTTAACCCGTGGCGAAGCGAAAGAGAAAATTGAAGCACTTGGTGGAAAAGTTAGTGGCAGTGTCAGCAAAAAGACAGATCTCGTGATTGCTGGAGAAGACGCCGGTTCGAAATTAGCAAAGGCTGAGGAGCTCGACATCATGGTGTGGGATGAAGCGAAGTTAATTGAAGTGCTCGGTGAGGAGTCGTGATGATGAAAAAGTTAATAATACTTCCAGGACTAGTAGCCGCTTTGTTTCTAGGAGGGTGTGTCCCTTCGATTGGTAAGGAAAAAGAGCCGGTGATTCAGGAGAATGAGGATAGTATAGAAGAAACGGTCATCATTCCGGATATCCATATAAAAGATGAGTTTTACCGGACGCTTATACCATTCAAGAAAAGTGCGAGTCGTGGCCTAATTGTCAGTAATATTTACACAAAGTATGATATACAGGAAGCCGAGGAAGGCTTGTTACGGATATCGACAAAAAACTTTGACCCTAAAACGCACTATTTTCAAGAAGGGCAGTATATCGATAAAGACACTGCGCTAGCTTGGCTGGCAAGAAGCTCATCCAATCCACAAGGGCTCAATCCGCCAGCTGCAAAAGGGGGAAGTGAAGAACAGCTTGCGGAAGAAGCCCCCAATTATCTTGCGCATATCGTCGAACAAAATTACCTTGTCATGACGGAAGGTAAAAAAGTACGCCTTGCTGGAATTTCAATAGGTCTTGCCCTCAATACCAGAAGCTACTCAAGAGATGGGGTAGATACGAAGATTGACGATAAGGAAATTGAACAGCAGGGGATGAAAATCGCAGAGGAAGTTATTCGTCGTCTGCGTTCACAAGCAGGACTCGCAGATATTCCAATTGTGATTGGTTTATTTAAACAGGAAAGCCGAAACTCTATTGTTCCAGGTACCTATTTTGCAACTACAGTCGCGGAAAAAGGGCAATCAGCACCGAATGGCTGGAAAGTCGTTGATGAGAAATATGTTGTGTTCCCAGCCGCTTCGGAGACAGAGAATTACCGAGATATGAATAACACATTTAATAAATTTAAACAGGATATCGATACCTATTTTCCTAGCTTTGTCAACGTGATTGGTACTGGGTTTTATAAGGATGGTAATCTTAAATCGCTTGATATCAAGGTCCCTATTCAATTTTTCGGTGCGAGTGAAACGATTGGCTTTACACAGTATTTGACAGACCGCGTGGAAAAAACTTTTCCAAATGTGTATACGGAAGTGAGTATCACATCCATTAATGGTCCGGAAGCGCTAATCATCAAAGAAGCTGACAAGGAGCCATTTGTTCATATTTATGGCTATTAAAAGATCATCATTTGCACATCATAACTTTTCTTCATTATTGTTAGGTGTTATGATTAATCGTACAATTCAAGGACAAGGAGGAAAGAACATGACACAATTAACAAAAGAACAAGTAAAGCATCACGCAACGCTTGCATGGCTAGCAATTACGGATGATGAAGCAGAAGCATATGTAACAGAGCTGAGTGGCATCGTCGACTTCGTGAAAGAATTGCAAGAAGCAGATACAGACGGGGTTGAGCCAATGACACATCCATTGCAAGTATTCAATGTACTGCGTAAAGATGTACCAACGGATATACTGGACCGCGAAGAAATGCTGAAAAGTGTGAAGCAACACGAAGATGGGCAAATCAAAGTGCCAACAATCCTTTGATGAATGAATGTAAGGAGGAAAACAGATGACGTTATTGACGAAAACAGCAACGGAACTTCAGTCGTTGTTACATAATCGGGAAGTGTCTGTCAAAGAATTGACGGAAGAATCACTATCTCGTATAGCGAAAGTAGATGGAGATGTGCATGCGTTTCTATCGACAAATGAAGACCAAGCACTTGCTACAGCACAACAATTGGACAACCAGCCACTTGAAGGGCGGGGGCCACTTTTTGGTTTACCTATCGGAATAAAAGACAATATCGTTACTAAAGGGATTGTCACAACATGTGCTAGTAAAATGCTTGAAAACTTCGTCCCTGTTTATGATGCGACTGTTGTTGAACACATCAATGCAGCTGGCATGGTCACAATGGGGAAACTTAACATGGACGAATTTGCAATGGGATCGACAACGGAAAGATCAGCATTCCAGACTACGCATAATCCATGGAATCTTGACCATGTACCAGGTGGCTCATCAGGTGGTTCGGCAGCAGCCGTGGCGGCGGGCGAAGTGGCATTTGCGCTTGGTTCTGATACGGGTGGTTCTGTTCGTCAACCAGCTGCATTTTGTGGCGTTGTAGGCATGAAACCGACATATGGCCGTGTATCACGTTCAGGTCTTGTTGCATTTGCATCATCATTGGACCAAGTAGGACCGATTACGCGTACTGTTGAAGATAATGCACTTTTGCTGAATGCTATTGCAGGCTTGGATCATAGAGATTCATCGACATCACCACAAGCTGTTCCAGATTTTAGAGCAGCACTAACGGGCGATATTAAAGGTCTAAAAATTGGTGTTCCAGCAGAATATCTTGGTGCAGGCGTATCTGAAGAAGCGAAAGCGGCTGTTTTAGAAGCGTTAAAAGTGCTTGAATCACTTGGAGCAGAGTGGGAAGAAGTTTCTCTTCCGAATTCGAAATATGCTTCTCAAGCTTACTACGTCATTTCTTCATCTGAAGCATCTTCAAACCTTGCTCGTTTCGATGGCATTCGTTATGGCTATAGTGCTGAAGGTGCGAAGAGCTTGGAAGAATTGTATACACGCTCACGTTCTGAAGGCTTTGGTGAAGAAGTAAAACGTCGCATTTTACTCGGTATGTACTCACTAGGTGCAGACCATCATGAGGATCTATATATGAAATCATTAAAAGTACGGACGCTTGTGGCACAAGACTTCGCCAAACTATTTGAGAAATACGATGTCATTATTGGACCATCAACTGCGACAACAGCTTATAAGATTGGTGAATTAATTCACGATCCGTTGACGTTGTATGCCAATGACATCCTGACTGTACCGATTAACCTTGCAGGTATCCCAGCGATTTCAGTGCCATGCGGATTTTCAAATGGCCTACCACTTGGACTGCAAATAATCGGGAAACATTATGATGAAGCGACAGTTTACAAAGTGGCACATGCCTATGAACAAGCAACTGACTTCCATACACAAAAGCCAGCTCTATGGGAGGTAAAATAATGACGAACTTTGAAACGATTGTTGGACTTGAAGTCCATGTAGAATTGAAAACAGATACAAAAATTATGTCACCAGCTCCTGCTCATTTTGGTGCAGAACCGAATATGAATATCCACGTGACAGATTTAGCATACCCAGGTGTGTTGCCAACATTGAACGAACGTGCTGTTGAATTCGGCATGAAAGCGTCAATGGCACTTAACTGTGAAGTGGCATCAGTGATGAACTTTGACCGTAAACATTATTTCTACCCGGATAATCCAAAAGCTTACCAAATTTCACAGGATAAGCGTCCTGTGGGACAGAACGGCTGGGTAGAAATCGAAGTCGATGGAAAAAAGAAAAAAATTCGTATCGAACGTATTCACCTGGAAGAAGATGCAGGGAAGCTGACTCATACTGACGAAGGTCACTCACTTGTTGACTTAAACAGGCAAGGGACGCCGTTAATCGAAATTGTAACAGAAGCAGATGTCCGTTCACCGGAAGAAGCGTATGCTTTCCTTGAGAAGCTAAAAGCAATCATTCAATATACAGGTGTTTCGGATGTGCGTATGGAGGAAGGTTCACTTCGTTGTGACGCCAACATTTCGATTCGTCCATTTGGACAAGAGGAATTTGGTACAAAAACGGAATTGAAAAACTTGAACTCTTTCAACTTCGTTCGCCGTGGGATTGCTTATGAGGTGGAACGTCAAGAAAAAGTATTACTTTCTGGCGGTACAATTCAGCAGGAAACGCGCCGTTACGAAGAAGCAACAGGTGCAACTAGCTTGATGCGTGTCAAAGGTAGCGCGAAAGATTACCGTTTCATCAACGACCCGGATTTACCAGAAATCCACATCGACCAAGCATGGATGGACCGCGTACGTGCGGAAATTCCTGAGCTACCAGATGCACGTAAAGAGCGCTACATCAATGAATTCGATTTACCAGAATACGATGCAAAAGTCCTGACGCTGACAAAAGTAATGGCTGACTTTTTTGAAGCAACTGTTGCAGCTGGTGCAGACGCAAAACTTGCTTCTAACTGGTTGATGGGCGAAGTATCTGCTTACCTAAATGCGGAGCAAAAAGAATTTAGTGAAACGGCACTAACGCCTGATGGCCTTGCAAGCATGGTTAAACTAATTGCAGATGGCACGATTTCATCTAAAATCGCGAAAAAAGTATTTAAGGAATTAATTGAAAAAGGCGGCAACGCAGCAGACATCGTTAAGGAACAAGGACTTGTCCAAATTTCTGATGAAGGCACGCTACGCACGATTGTTACAGAAACACTAGATGCTAACGAACAATCGATTGAAGACTATAAAAACGGTAAAGACCGCGCAGTCGGCTTCCTCGTTGGTCAAATTATGAAAGCGACGAAAGGCCAAGCCAACCCGCCGCTTGTTAATAAAATCTTGCTTGAAGAAATCGCGAAGAGGTAATATTGTTAAATACCCTGTACAGGACTTTGAGGAGTCTTTGTACAGGGTGTTTTATCTTCATTCAGCAGAAGAACCCCTGCTGAATAAGGAGGAATGCAGTTCAATTCCTCCCTAATAAAGCCTCTGGCGGATGTCACAGATTTTTAAGGGAAGCCAGAAGGCAACCTAAGTTCGCCGCGTCCTGCGGCATCGGTTGCATGACCTACATCCTGTAGGCCCCAAGCTCGAAAAAATCGGGACGCAATTACGCTAAGGCGTAATTGATTATAGTCTCGGAATTTGATTCGCGCGAAGGGACGACGTACAATTAGTGTAAAGGAGTGATGATCGTAAATGAAAACAGAAAAACAGTTTTTTGATGAAGCGATTTCGCTTGAACGATATATGAATAATATGGAGAAGCATAAAGAACATAGTTTCCGTATTTACGAACAATTTGAAGTGCCCCAGGACGATGAATTCATTGTGCTATTGAAAGAAAAGAAGCCTAGTGTTCTTGTTATTACGGAAGATTGGTGTGGCGATGCGATGATGAACAATCCTGTGTTCAGAAGAATTGCCGAGGCAGCCGAGCTCGATGTGCGTGCTGTCTACCGTGATGCAGATACAGACTTAATCGACAGGCACTTAACGAATGGCGGCCGAGCGATTCCAATATACTTACTACTTGATGAAAATGGAGAAGTGGAAGCTAAGTGGGGGCCGCGTGCCGCTACCATTCAAGACTATGTGATGGAGCTACGCAAGGATTTACCGCCTGCTGATGCGGAGGACTATAAAGAGAAGCAACAGGTATTCATTGAGCAGCTAACAGCAGAATATACATCGAAACCGGAGCATTGGTTGACGGTGTATGAGGATATTCGCAAAACATTGATGCCCATTTTACAGAAGCAAGCCTAATCAAGGTTTAGACATTAAAAAATTATTTGTACGAATAGAGGGAATTTCGGATGAAGCGAGCACGAATAATTTACAATCCGACGTCAGGACGGGAGATATTTCGCAAGCATTTAGGTGAAGTCCTTGAACAGTTTGAAATGGCTGGTTATGAGACATCCTGTCATGCAACAACCGGTGAAGGAGATGCGACGGAAGCGGCAAAACAGGCTGTGGAACGTGGTTTTGATCTTGTGGTTGCGGCAGGAGGAGACGGCACATTAAATGAAGTTGTTGCGGGTGTCAGCTCATTTGACAAGCGCCCTACAATTGGACTCATTCCTACAGGAACAACGAATGACTTCGCGCGTGCGTTACGCATTCCACGTGATATTGATGCTGCAGTTGACATCATCGTCCGTGGTGAGACAATCCCAGTCGATGTTGGACTCATGAACGACCGCCATTTCATCAATATTGCAGGTGGTGGTAGAATGACGGAATTGACGTATGATGTGCCAAGTAAGTTGAAAACGGTGTTGGGGCAACTTGCATATTATTTAAAAGGTATTGAAATGTTGCCTTCTATTCATTCATCGCACGTGAGGATTGAGTATGACGGGCAAGTGTTTGATGATGAAGCGATGATGTTTCTCGTCGGATTGACGAATTCCATTGGCGGCTTTGAAAAGCTTGCTCCGAATTCAAGTATCAACGATGGTAAGTTCACATTGCTAATATTGAAAAAATGTAATATTGCTGAATTCATCCGCGTAGTGTCACTAGCTCTTCGTGGTGAGCATCTAGGCGATCCACTCGTCATTTCAAGTGCAGCTGAGAAAATCAAGATCACTTCATCGGAGGAAGTCCTGTTGAATCTTGATGGAGAATATGGTGGAATTCTACCAGCTACGTTCCAAAATCTCTATCGCCATATCGAGATGTTTGCACCGGTGGATGAATTGAGGGAAGAAGATCGGATTTAAAAAAGCTGTATGACTGTCTAATTTGACAGTCATACAGCTTTTTTCAAATGTATTCAATGGCCTGGTCTTGATTGCCGGCAAGTTTCGGTAAATCATTTATCGGAACCCAGCGATGACAAAATACCATGCCATCGTCTTCACCGCCACCTGCTACACGATGTTCCCATTCACTCGTCTCATCGCCAATATAGGCAAGGTGAAAAATATTGCGCTCGTAGAAAATATTTTTGTTTGGTGGAAAATAATTCGTTTTGTTCACCTTTCCTTTTAATTCAAGATGGTCACGTGTAATACCTGTTTCTTCTTCAACCTCTCGATACAAAGCATCGATGAGCAGTTCATCGGACTCGATTGTGCCACCTGGAACTTGAAGGCCTGCTTCAGGATGTTCTTTGTGCTCGAACACAAGGATTTTACGTTGGGGATCTTCCCCTTGTGTGATATAAGCTAGTACTTTTCTTTTCATTTCCATTGTGCTCACCTCACTTAAGTTCATAAAGTATACACAAAATTAGGAATGTTCTCAAGTGTTTTATTTGGATGTATTGAAGTTATTTCTCATAGGATACATGATAAAGAAGAATTATGGGTATAAGAGAAGAGAAGGAGATTACACATTTTGCATGTCATGAGTAGAAAGGATGTGCCGCGGTGTATAAGAAACAAGAAAGACGGCTGATGTGGCTGGCGTTTGTGATTGCAGGCATTATGACATTATCCATTCTAGGTCGGATTTTGGGAAGTTGAAGGGGGAAGCTATATGGGAAATGAAGAATCCGTCTTTTTTTCACGCGTATTAACAGAAACGACCTTATCTTTTCATATTATTTACGCAACCATCGGCGTTGGGATTCCATTGATGATTATGATTGCGCAATGGGTTGGTATTAAGAAAAATGATGAGCATTATATTTTACTGGCCCGGCGCTGGGCACGTGGTTTTGTTATTACCGTTGCCGTCGGTGTTGTCACTGGAACCGCGATTGGTTTGCAATTATCCTTGTTATGGCCGAATTTCATGGAGCTTGCGGGAAATGTGATTGCACTGCCGCTGTTCATGGAAACATTCGCATTCTTTTTTGAAGCTATTTTTCTGGGCATTTATTTATATACATGGGATCGATTTGAGAATCAGAAAAAGCATTTACTATTATTGATTCCTGTAGCCATCGGGGCTTCGTTCTCTGCGGTGTTTATTACGATTGTTAATGCGTTTATGAATGCGCCGCAAGGGTTTGATATTGTAGATGGGGAGCTTATTAATATTAATCCGTTGCTTGCCATGTTTAACCCTGCGATGCCAACGAAAGTGGCACATGTTGTTGTGACATCTTATATGACTGCGGCATTTGTGCTTGCGTCGATTGCGGCATTCCGTTTGTTGAAAGGTTCGAATCATGAGTACCATAAAAAAGCTCTTTATTTGACGATGAAAGTCGGTTTGATATTTTCCGTTGCAGCGGCGGTTATCGGCGATTTTTCGGGGAAGTATTTAGCTGAATATCAACCGGAGAAATTAGCAGCGGCTGAGTGGCATTTTGAAACGGAAGGAAAAGCACCGCTAATTCTTTATGGTGTGTTAGATGATGGAGAAGTGAAGTACGCGCTTAAAATCCCATTTGCGTTGTCGATACTGGCACATAATAATCCGACGGCAGAAGTCATTGGACTCGACCAATTTGCAGAAGAAGATACACCGCCCTTGTACATCCATTATTTATTTGACATTATGGTGACCATTGGTATTTGGATGACGGTGTTGTCTGGTGTATTTTGGCTAGGCACAAAACGTCGTTGGAAAATGGTGACGACGAAATGGTTCCGCTGGTTAATTGTCTTTGGTGGTCCGCTTTCCATCCTGGCGATTGAAGCAGGTTGGTGGATGGCAGAAGTCGGTAGACAGCCATGGATTCTACGTGGCCTCATGCGCACGCAGGAGGCGGCTACAACGAGTGGTCAGGTTGATACGATGTTAGTGTTGTTCTCACTGTTATATCTCGTACTAGGCGTCGGTAGTGTTGTCGTATTGCGACGGATGTTCCGAAAAAATCCTGTTGAACGTGAAATTGAAGAGCGTCACACGGAGAAAGGTGGCGATATGTTATGACACTCGAAATACTTGGGATTTCGGTTTTATGGACCTTTCTGTTGGGTTATATCTTGGTAGGAGCAATTGACTTCGGAGCAGGATTTTTTAATGCGTACAGTTTGCTGACAGGACGTAAGCGTATTTTAACGAATATTATCCAGCGTTATTTATCGCCCGTTTGGGAAGTGACGAATGTTTTCCTAGTGTTTTTCTTTGTTGGGATTATTGGCTTCTTCCCTAAAACGGCGTTCTATTACGGGACGACATTGCTCGTGCCTGTTAGTATTGGCGTAATTTTGCTGGCGATTCGTGGTTCGTATTATGCCTTTGAAACGTATGGGGCACGCGGCCACAAAGGCTACTCGTTTATGTATGGAGTTGCCGGGATTTTAATTCCTGCTTCGCTGTCCATTGTATTGACGATTTCAGAAGGTGGCTTTATTGAAATGGTGGATGGCAATCCTGTGCTTGATTATTGGATGCTGTTTACGAGCCCGTTGACATGGGCGATTGTTGTGTTGAGTATTGTGGCGACGCTTTATATATCGGCAGTGTTTTTAACATGGTACGCCAATAAAGCTGGTGACGTAGAAGCGACGAAGCTACTGCGTAAATATGCGCTCATTTGGGCATTGCCTACAATGATTACGGCAGGCGGCATCATCGTCGAATTGCGCAATCACAATCCAGAGCATTATAGCAACATCCAAAACTTCTGGCCGTTGTTCTTAGTATCATTTCTGATGTTTGTCGGAACAGTTTGGTTGCTGTGGACACGTAGTAAGTACGGGCTTGCATTTATATTACTGGTGGGGCAGTTTGCCTTTGCTTTCTTTGGCTATGGTGCATCCCATTATCCATATTTGTTGTATCCCTATTTGACGATTTACGATAGCTTCACGAACCCAGCGATGGCGATATCATTGATTGTTGTGTTCATCATGGGACTTGGGCTACTCATTCCATCATTGTATTTGCTCATGCGCTTGTTTTTGTTTGATAAAGATTATGTCCGCGGAAAAGGCGACTACCACGCATAAGGAGGAATAGTTGATGACCCATTTTCTAATGTTTTATGCACCATTCATTGTTCTTATCGGCGGGCTTATCGTGGCATTTGTCGTTGCTCCGATGGATGGGGCAGTTAGGAAGCAGATAGAGAGAGAAAAGTGATTGGTGGGACAGCAGGCGTCGTTGGGGCGTCTGTTTTTTGTGTGGACGTTGTTTAGTTTTAGCATAACATTGTTAAGTTCGGTGCGAGTGTTGCCTAGTAGGGGGGAACGTTGTGAGCATTATGGAAAACGTTGTTTAGTTGTTCGAACGTTGTTTAGTTCGATGAAAACGTTGCGAACATTGCGGCATACGTTGTTAACCAACTCGTCGCGTAGAATTTCCTTGCTTTCTTCAAATAAGTTCATTACTATAAATAGAAATAATGAAAAGCGTTGAAGAGGAAAAGTAAAATGAGGGTGTCATATAGAGAGCTTCTGTCGGTGGAAATGAAGCAGACGAATCGTTTGAACATGATCTCTGAGCTGCGTACTGAACGTGTTTACACTAGTAGGCTACGACAAGATTTGACACTTGTTACAAATGTCAAAGTATAAAGGCAGTTACACGCCTTGTACTTTTGGAGGCAAACAATGTGAGTTGTTTGCATAACTAAGGTGGTACCACGAGTTTCAAACCTCGTCCTTATCGATTTATTCGATGAGGGCGAGGTTTTTTTTATCTGGATTCAGTAGAATCCAGATAAAGACTCCGGACGCAATTACGCCGGGGCGTGATTGATTCATTTATTCAAAAAGGGAGATGTTAGTTATCATGAGTATTTTTATTGGCGGAGCATGGCCATATGCTAACGGTTCGTTGCACTTAGGGCATATCGCAGCACTATTACCAGGTGATATTTTAGCGCGTTATTATCGACTAAAGGGTGACAAGGTGTTGTATGTTTCGGGAAGCGATTGTAATGGAACACCGATTTCAATTCGTGCCGACCAAGAAGGTGTAACCGTAACAGAAGTGGCAGATCGATTCCATAATGAGTTTACCGACTGCTTTACTAAATTAGGCTTCACCTATGATTTATACACAAGAACAGATAGTCCACACCATCATCAAACTGTACAAAAGATATTTTTAACGTTGCTTGAAAATGGCTATTTATATAAAAAAGAAATCGAGCAAATGTATTGTCAGCATGATCAAAAGTTTCTTCCAGACCGCTATGTGGAAGGAGAATGTCCAAACTGTGGAGCAAAATCACGGGGAGATCAGTGCGATAATTGTTCTTCGATTTTAGATCCCCTAGATTTGATCAAACCCGTATGTAAACTTTGTGGCAATACGCCGGTGAAGAGAACAACGGAGCATTTTTATTTTGAATTAAGCCAATTTCAAAAAGAACTCGAGGCTGTTGTGGAGACTGCTATTATCAATAAAACTTGGCGAGATAATGCCGTTCAATTATCCAAACGCTATTTGAAAGAGGGGCTACAAGATCGTGCTGTCTCTAGAGATATCGCAAATGGCGTCAGTATTCCTGTCAAAGGTTTCGAAGATAAAAAAGTGTACGTTTGGATTGAAGCGGTTTCTGGCTATTACTCCGCAAGCATCGAATGGGCGGCTCAAACAGGGAACGATATCAACGAGTTTTGGGATGAAAACACGACGTCCTACTACGTCCATGGCAAGGATAATATCCCGTTTCACTCCATCATTTGGCCGGCGATTCTGTTAGGTATTAAAAATCCAGCATTGCCTACACATATTATTTCCAATGAATATTTGACGCTCGAAAAAAAGAAGTTATCTACCAGCAATAACTGGGCGGTATGGGTTCCCTATATTTTAGAACATTATCATGCCGATTCCATTCGTTATTTCTTAACAACGAATGCGCCTGAAAATCGTGACACCGATTTTTCATGGAGAGAATTTATTTCTAGTCATAATGCCGAACTTCTTGGCGCTTATGGTAATTTTATTAACCGGACATTGAAATTCTTAGAGAAATCACATGGAGGACAAATTACACAGGGAGAAATAAACGAAGCCATCGAAGAGAATATTAACCAGTTATATGATCGTGTTGGTCAATTAATCGAGGAAGGGCATTTTAAGCAGGCGTTGGATGAAATCTTTGAATTGATTCGCGGTGCCAATAAATATTTTGATCACGAGCAACCGTGGAAACAACTCACGGAGGATAGAGTGGCTTGTGACAATACATTGCTGTCATGCGTTCACATCATAGCAAATACCGCTCAGTTGCTATCGCCATTTCTGCCTACTTCGAGCGATGAAGTGAAGGCTATGTTGAACCTACCGGATTTCGATTGGCAAGTCATTAAGAGAACGTCTTATCAGTTTGCAAAGATCAAGCCGTTGTTCGAGCGTATTGATACGGCAAAAATTGAAGAAGAGTTGGCTATATTAAAGGCGCAAAGCAATGCGCTTTAGAAATAGTTATGCCTGTTTCTATCCCGCATTAACGGGCAGTAAGATCCCCTTTAGGACTTTAAGGAGACTCAATCAACTGCCTGTAAAAGCCCGGTTGGTTCAACTAACAATCCGAGGGCTAGAGCTTTCCTCGGATTGAAGTTTCACTTTATGGTAAACTAGAGACATCTGAAATGTGGAGGAAAAATAATGTCTTTTAGTGTAAATAGAAACGAAAAATTGAATGTCTTTGTAGAGGATTTGACGCATGACGGCTCGGGCGTTGCGAAAGTAGACGGTTATCCGCTGTTCATCCCTGGGGCGCTGCCTGGTGAAGAGGTTTATGTTCAAGTGGGTAAAACGTTGAAGAACTATGGCTTCGCGCGATTGTTAAAGGTGACGAAAGCATCACCCGATCGCGTTGAGCCACCTTGTCATGTATTCTCAGAATGCGGCGGCTGTCAAATGCAGCATTTGTCTTATGAGGGGCAACTTGTACAAAAACGGAAAACGGTGCGTGACGTAATGGACCGCGTTGCGAAGCTACCACATGTGCCCGTTCACCCTGTCAAAGGAATGGACGATCCATGGCGCTACCGCAATAAATCACAAATCCCTTTCAGTGAACGCGATGGCAAAGTCGTTTCTGGATTTTACAAATCACGCACACATCACATCGTTGACACAGATATTTGCCTCATTCAAAGTCACGAGGCAGATGATCTGATGGCTATGTTGAAATATGAACTGCATATGATGGGCATTGACGCCTATGATGAAAAGACTCATCTCGGTATGCTTCGACATTTAATCGTCCGAAAAGGGCGCGCAACCGGTGAAGTGATGGTCGTTTTAGTGACGCGTAAAAAGAAATTTACGCAAAAGGATGCAGCCATTGAATTGATCAAACGTGTCATTCCGGGCGTGACGTCCATTATGCAAAACGTTAACGATCAAAAAACAAACGTCATTTTCGGTGATGAAACGATTTTATTGCACGGCAAATCAGTGATTGTCGATTCCATCGGCAACATCGATTTTGAAATATCAGCTCATTCTTTCTACCAAGTGAATCCAAAACAAACGGAAGTATTATATGGACAAGCACTCGACTATGCGCAATTGACAGGAAATGAGTCTGTCATTGATGCCTATTGTGGCATCGGCACAATCTCCTTGTTTATCGCCCAACAAGCGAAAGAAGTGTACGGCGTTGAAATCGTTCCACAGGCGATTGAAGATGCCAAGCGCAATGCGGAATTGAATGGCATCGACAATGCTTATTTCGAAGCGGGTGCAGCGGAAGTTGTCATTCCCAAATGGTACGCTGACGGTAAGCGATTTGACGTATTAGTCGTTGATCCACCACGTAAAGGCTGTGACGAAGAGCTGTTGAATACAATTTTAGAGTACAAGCCGAAGCGTGTGGTTTATGTTTCGTGTAATCCAGGGACACTTGCACGGGATTTGCGTATTCTTGAAGATGGTGGCTATCGCACGCAGGAAGTGCAACCTGTGGATATGTTCCCGCATTCGAGCCATGTGGAATGTGTAGCTTGGTTAGAGATTTAATTTGTAGATAAGAAAAACGGGAAAAGGTGAATCTTTTCCCGTTTTTTAAATCACAAAAACTCAGCCAGCTGCTGTTGACGTTTATCAAGCATAATTTGTTCTGGCTTGATACCTTGTACACGCAGTAATTCAATGTTCTGCTTCAGGAATTCATCACTGCCAACGATATAGAAGTGTCCATCTTGATCTGCAGCTAGATTTTGCACTTCATCATAGTAGTCTTTCCGATTATCGACGAACTGTGAACTGAACTTCTTATCAGGTGCGGATTCAAAAACACTAGTGAATAGGAAGTCTTTTGACGAATCGATGTTCAAGGAATGAATTTGATTGACGCCTTCCGCACGTTCGAAATAATCCAGTACAAGTGGTCTGAAAGTAGCCAGGCCAACACCTGATGACAGTAGATAAACATTTTTGTCTTCTCTTTTAAGTGGTATATTCGAATGCGTTTTAAATATCGCAACTTCATTGCCAACTTCAAGATTTCGTAAGGTCGCTTTAAACTCAGAGCAATGTTCTCTGATACGTGTTGTAATACCAATTGCATTCTCATGGGGTAAAGTGGATATGGACATGTGACGAATTAAGCCGCGGTTCGGTTTGTCACCAACATTAAAACCTTTCAGTGCAAAATGAGTATGGGAACCTTCCTCCCATGAAAAGTCTTCCGGACGATCGAGTAAATATGTTTTCACTTCAGGCGTTTCTTCGATAATTTTATTTATTTTAGTCCAGTATATCTGCATTAGACTCTCCCCCTAGATAATTATATTTTCTGTTACTATATTAATAGTATAACAATTGATAATGATTATCAATTAAACGGTTTATGCAATTTATCATTTAAATGGCTATAATGGATAGAAAGAGTAGGAAATGTATCTCAAAGAGTACTCACAAATATAACCAAACTATGCGGAGGTGTGTTTCGATGTCAAACAGTGTTGATGACTAGCTTCAGCGGGGAATTCACGGTGCTAAAGAGACGAAGCCAGCGGAACGTCGGAAATTTCTTGGCACAATTCGTGAACGTGTTGTTATCGCGCTTACGCAAGTGCAAGTGAGAGAACGAGGTATTTATAAACAAGTTGAGGAAGCCATAAAAGGAAATAGAGAGGCCCGTCTATACTTGAACGGGCATATGTACTATGGAGAGCTATCAAAATATGTGAAGATTGCTTCCAAATATAATGTGCCTTTTACAATCGTCACAAATAAAAATTATACGTCCCAAATTGGTCTTGTCCTCGCATATGACTATGCAATTGATAAAGAAGAGATTTATGTTAAAAAGGATACTTTAATCGAAAAACCCCAAAAGGGCAGTAAGAAAGGCCTCACTAGCCTATTTACAAAAGCTTTCAAGAAGAATTAAGTGGTATTGTATGGTACATAATTAATAAAGGTGAAACAATAGGGAGGAAACGTATTTGACGAAGGAAAACAAGGAATTATCACTAGAACAACGTGAAGAATTACTTAGCACATTGAAAGCTCGTTTTGAGAAAAACATGGATCGCCATACAGAACTTGAATGGGCTAAAGTCCAAGCTAAGCTGGAAGCTAATGTTGAAAAACTGTGGTCGCTGAATGAGATGGAAATAACCGGTGGTGAGCCGGATGTTGTTGGATATGATCAAAAGTCGGACGAATATACTTTTTACGACTGTTCAGTAGAAAGTCCTAAAGGCCGTAGAAGTGTCTGTTTCGACTTTGAAGCACTAGAATCGAGGAAAAAACATAAACCAGAAAATAACGCTATGGGTATGGCTGCCGACATGGGTATTGAGCTTTTAACAGAACAACAATATCGTGAGTTGCAGGAACTTGGGAATTTCGACTTGAAAACGTCAAGCTGGGTGCAAACGCCTGCAAACATTAGAAAGCTAGGCGGAGCGATTTTTTGTGATTGTCGCTATGATACTGTTTTTGTCTATCATAATGGGGCAGATTCTTACTATGCTGCTAGGGGGTTCCGGGGTTTGTTGAGGGTTTAAATTTAAAATATGAGTGACAGCTACCTTTTAAGAGAAGCCAACAGAGAGAAGATATGCCAGCGAAAGTGGTGTATCTTTTTTTCGTGCATATTTAAAAAATCTGTTGTATTAAAATGCACTAAAGGTTATAATTATAAAAAATCAGTCGCAATTAATAGGAGTGAAGATGGATGGAGAAGAAAAACATAATCATTATTGGTGCTGCTGGACGAGATTTTCACAACTTTAATACGGTTTATCGTGATAATGAAGCATATAATGTTGTCGCTTTTACGGCAACTCAAATTCCTGATATTGATGGACGTAAATATCCGAGTGAATTAGCTGGTGAATTATATCCAGAAGGTATTCCGATTTATTCACAGGACGAGTTAGCGAAACTAATTGAAGAGTTGCAAGTAGATGAATGTGTGTTTGCTTATAGTGATATTGGTTATGAAGATGTGATGGGGATTGGTGCGATTGTCAATGCGGCGGGTGCTAATTTCACGCTACTTGGACCAAAAGGCACGCAGTTAAAGAGCAATAAGCCGGTTATTTCGGTTTGTGCTGTGCGAACTGGAACTGGGAAAAGTCAAACGTCACGCAAAATTATCGAAACGTTATTGGAGCATGGTTTAAAAGTTGTTGCGGTGAGACATCCGATGCCTTATGGCGATTTAAATGCGCAGCGCGTTCAGCGTTTTGCGACAGTGGAGGACTTGAAGAAGCATAATTGTACGATTGAAGAAATGGAAGAGTATGAGCCACATGTGGATCGCGGAAATATTATCTATGCGGGTGTGGATTATGCAGAAATTTTAGCGGCAGCAGAAAATGATCCAGATGGCTGTGACGTGATTTTATGGGATGGAGGAAATAATGATTTCTCTTTCTTCAAGCCTGATTTAGCGGTTACTGTTTTGGATCCACATCGTCCAGGTCATGAGTTGAAATACTATCCTGGTGAAGTTAGTTTACGTACAGCTGATGTTGCGATCATTAATAAAGTTGATAGTGCAACAGCAGAAGCCATTCAAATCGTAGAAAATAATATTAAATTTGCAAGTCCTACTAGCACGATTATTAAAGCTGAGTCGAAGATTACGGTAGATAATCCGGAAATTATTGTTGGTAAACGTGTATTAGTCGTAGAAGATGGTCCAACGTTGACACATGGTGAAATGAAAATTGGTGCGGGTACAGTTGCGGCTGAACGTTTAGGGGCGAAGGAATTGGTTGACCCACGTTCATTTGCAGTCGGTTCATTAATCGGAACGTTTAATAAATATCAACATATTCAAAACGTCCTTCCGGCGATGGGATATGGCGAGCAGCAATTGAAGGATCTTGAAGAAACAATCAATAATACGGACTGTGATGCGGTGATTATTGGAACTCCGATGGATTTATCTCGTATCATTACGATCAATAAACCATATACACGTGTGCATTATGACTTAGATGAAGTGGCTGGCCCTAATCTAAGTGAAACGTTAAAAGGTTTCATCCAAGAACATAAGCTTGTTGAAGTAAATAGCTGATAGGAAACAAAAAACGAAGGTGCGAGGATTCTTTAATGAATCTCGGCACCTTCGTTTTCTTGTTTGATTTGTTCTATTCGTTTTTTTCCCCATTCATACATCATCTCTACGATAGGTAATAATGTCATACCGAGCTCAGTCATTGAATATTCGACTTTGGGGGGAACTTCTGGAATCACTTCTCTATGAACGATTCCATCTTCTATCAGGTCACGTAATTGGTTTGTTAATACTTTATGAGATACTTTTGGGAAAAGTCTTTGAAGTTCGCTGAATCGATGTGTCCCTTCTACACCTAAATGCCATAAAATAACGACTTTCCATTTCCCACTAATAATCGATAAGGTCAGTTCTTTTTCACAATGATAATCCTGATTCAATATTCTCTCTTTGACTTCATTTCTTAATGCATCTGACATGTGCATAACTCCTTATCTTATGGTAGTAACCATTCGGTAACCTCCGCACAAAAAAGTGCGTTCTTCACAATGTAGAAAACTGGTTGTAGAATGAAGTTAGTCTTAAAGACGAATCCTTCTGAGTAAAACCGTGTAATTCATTATACCATCAGAAAGTTTTTATCAAGCACACCTTACTCAAGTGTTAATTTTTAGTGTAATATACTTTATTTCGTCAATAATAAATCTATCTCATCTAAAGGAGCAAAAAACATGCAAACAATTACAGGAAAAGTGGCATTAATTACAGGAGCAGGACGTGGAATTGGGCGTGCAACAGCAATAGCTTTTGCGCAGGAAGGTATTCACGTAGGTCTTATTGGGCGTACGCTTGAAAATTTACAACAAGTTGCAGAGGAACTTAAACAGTATGATGTGAAGGTAGCAATCGCTACGGCGAATGTAGCGGATTTAGACTCTATCACAGTAGCGGTTGAATCAATTCGTGGCGAACTAGGTGCAATCGATATTTTAGTAAATAATGCCGGCATTGCAAAATTTGGTGGCTTCATGGACTTAACGCCTGAAGAATGGACAAATATTATCGATGTCAACGTAAAAGGTGTGTACTACACAACACGTGCGGTATTACCAGAAATGATAGAACGCAACACAGGCGACATCATTAATATCTCATCAACAGCTGGTCAAAAAGGTGCACCAATTACAAGTGCATACTCGGCTTCAAAAGCGGCAGTTATCGGACTAAGTGAGTCATTAATGCTTGAAGTGCGTAAGAAAAATATTCGCGTTACTACGTTAACGCCAAGTACGGTTGCGACAGAAATGGCTGTTGATCTAAACTTAACAGACGGCAATCCGGAAAAAGTAATGCAGGCAGAAGATCTAGCAGAATTAATGGTTGCACAGCTGAAGCTTCATCCACGTGTTGTATTAAAACATGCAGGACTTTGGTCGACGAACCCTTAATAGAACTATTTAAAATATCAAGACGCTATCCGATGTATTTGTTTCGTATCATTTCTCATAATAAACCATATACACATGTGCATTATGATTTAGATGAAGTCGGTAGCCCAAATCTAAGTGAAACTTTAAAAGAGTTCATCCAAGAATATAAGCTCGTAAAGTAAATATTTGATAGGAAAGCGCGGGGATTCTTTAGTGAATCTCTGCGTTTTTTATTGAGGAGAAGAGATACCATGTTACGGTAGGGATAGGGTATGATTATCTTAGGGTACATAGTGAGAAGAATTCAATCGAGGTGTCTATCTATATATGAAAAAAATGCGTTATGAAAATACAGATAAAAGTGCGGGACTTGCTACATTTAAAGATTTACGGCAGTGGCGCAAAGAACGCAAAAGCAAACAGAAGGATTTGTCGTACCAAGTGCCGGTGGTAGAAAAAACGGAAGAAACGTTTTTACAACGTAACCGCACAGTTCCGACAATTACATGGGTTGGACATTCCACTTTTTTAATTCAACTCAATGGACTAAACATCCTAACAGATCCAGTTTGGGCAAAGCGTCTTGGTATGGATAAACGACTAACCCCTCCTGGACTTTCAATAAAGGACCTACCGCCAATCGATGTTGTCCTTATCTCACATAGCCATTATGATCATCTAAGCTATTCTTCTATTAAAAGGCTGAAAGGTCATCCAATCTTTTATGTACCCATTGGACTCGGTCAGTGGTTTAAAAGAAAAGGGTTTAGTAAAACTGTGGAATTTAATTGGTGGGATGAGCATCAAATGGGTGGATTAACAATTGCCTTTGTTCCAGCCCAACATTGGTCAAAAAGAACGCTAACAGATACCAACCACTCCCATTGGGGCGGATGGGTTATCCAGGACGCAAACCGAACCACCTATTTCGCAGGAGATAGTGGCTATTTCAAAGGTTTTCGTGATATAGGGGACAAGTACGCTATTGATTATTGCTTAATGCCGATTGGGGCATATGAGCCGGAGTGGTTCATGGCTACCCAGCATGTGAGTCCTGAGGACGCTATCAAAGCTTTCATCGATACGCGTTCAAAAGTAATGATTCCGATGCATTACGGTGCTTACCGCTTAGCCGATGATACGCCGAAAGAAGCGCTTGATAGACTACTGGCTGAGTGGGATAAAAGAAAACTGGCTAGCGAGAAATTAGCCATTATGAAAATTGGAGAAACCATTAAAATGGGGACTTTTTCTATTTGAAGGGAGCAAGAACGAACTGAAAGTTAAAATTGAAAATGAAATAATAAAATGTAATGTTCAGTATGGCAATCGAAAGAAGCTATCCATTCATATAGATCCATTTGGTTTTATAACGGTTAAAGCGCCAAAAGGCACAAGTGAAGAAGTAATTGTCGGTGTAATAGAAAGTAAAGGGAAATGGATACTCGAGAAAATCCATGCAAGTGGGGTAGCCCAAGAAGCCCCGAAGGCAAGGGAGTATCACGCCGAAGGAAAATTCTTATATCTTGGAACTGAACGTTTTCTTCATGAATTAATCGAGATAAATGTATTAGATGAAGAGACGCTTAAAAGAAATCTCAAGCGATTTTATATCAACAGTTGTAAGAAAGTTATAGCTGAACGGATAAAAATCTATCAAAAACAACTGAAAGTATCCCCTAAAACGATTGAAATCATCGAGTCTAAGGCTAAATGGGGGAGTTGTAGTTCGGATAGAAATCTAGCCTTTAATTATCGGCTGGCAATGGCCCCGTTAGATGTTATCGATTATGTAGTCATCCATGAATTATGTCATATCCATCATATGAATCATGATCGCTCATTTTGGAGACGCGTCGGTAGCATTATGCCAGAGTATAAAGAGAAGGAAGAGTATTTGGCGAGGTATGGTCATTTAATGTCGCTTTAACAAAGTTTTATCCCCCAGAGCCATAAAACTTTGTTAAAGTGAATAAGGATATATTACTGATAAATAAAGAACTGGAATGGTGAATAAGCATTGAAAACATTTAAAAAAGTATATGTTGAAATCATAAGCGTATGTAACCTAGCTTGTAGTTTCTGTCCTCCGACGATTCGAGAAGCAAAGATTATCAAGTTAGATGCATTTAATGATATTTTAGACCAGCTTAGTCCGCACACGAAGTATATTTATCTTCATGTGAAAGGCGAGCCTCTTATGCACCCAAGAATCGATCAATTACTAGATGCTGCTCACGCCAAGGGATTTAAGGTGAATATTACGACAAATGGGACGCTTATTAAAAAAAATGCTGAGAAATTACTCGGTAAACCAGCTTTGCGTCAAATCAACTTTTCGCTCCATAGTTTTGACGGGCATGAAGGCTCTGAAAATCGAGAAAAGTACTTGGGCGATATTCTTGAATTTGTGCGTGAGGCTAAAGAATATAATACGATTATTTCGTATCGCTTATGGAATCTTCAACAAGAACATAAAAATGATTTAGCGAAAAGAAGAAACCGTGAAACGCTAGAGATTTTGGAGAATGAGTATAGCTTAGACTTCAGGATTGAAGAAAAAGTACAACCAGGTAAAGGCGTGAAAATTACGAAGAACGTCTATCTCAATCAAGACCATGAATTCAAATGGCCTAGCTTACTGGCGCCTGAGGATGATGGCAAAGGTTTTTGTCACGCGCTTCGTAGTCAAGCCGCTATTCTCGTAGATGGAACAGTTGTCCCTTGCTGTCTTGATGGAGAAGGCGTCATTAATTTAGGAAATGTCAAAGAAAAATCCTTTTCTGAAATTGTTGACGGAGAACGAGCAAATAATATTGTGGATGGTTTTTCGAGAAGAGAAGCTGTTGAAGAACTGTGTAGGAAATGTGGGTATAGGCAGAAATTTGGCGTTTAAGGAAGTATTGTACTCGTGCAAATAGAGAACAAACCACTACAATTCAGTAGTGGTTCGTTTTGTTTTAAAGGTCGAAGAATTATCATAATTCGATCCTTCTGTAACCATGATATAGCCGTTCAAAGGGCAATCTATATTTGGTATGGCGATAATGCTAATGAACAAACGGCTCTCCGCTTTTACCTTTATTTATTGCGAGACAAGACAAATGAGATTTATCTCATAAACTCCACTGAAATTTGTGAGAGATATGGCGCTTCGGTAGAAGGACAACCTATTTTTCATACAGGTCAAATAGATCAAGAAATTTTAAGAGCATTTTCTGGAAATAATAAAGAGAACAAACCGTTATCGGATAACAAGCAGATTCAATTTCAGCAAGAATGGGAAAAACTTACCGAAACGAAAGATGTCTTACGTGTATGGAAAGACAATGAAATTCAAGCTGTGCCAGAAGATCATTATGATTCACTTATCCTTGAAACACTGGAAAAGCTACATGATCAGCAAGGAATGAAAGATTTTATCAAGACGGGAAGCGTACTTGGAGAAATCGTAGATAGAATAGATGTGGACATAGATTTGTTCTATTTAGAATATCGAATTCGGCATTTTGTATATAGTGGAGTGCTTGAGTTAAAAGGAATCCCAAAATCGATGATACATTATAGTGTAAAGCTCCGGTGAGCGATCAGAATTAATAAGGACAAAATCTAAAGTGAAAAAGTATCTAGTTCTAAAACGACTTTGAGTTGTTCTAGAACCAGATACTTTTTTATTCAATAGTCGGCCTCACCCATACCTTAGAAAAATCAATATAACCAAAATGTTTTATATTAATGTTCATTAAATCGGCTGAGAATGGGATTTGACGTTTGGCATAATATAACGGAATCATTAGGGAGTCATCAAGCAGTGCTCTCTCTACCTTCAGATTTAGAGTTGTCCAATCTTTGAAGGGGGTATGCGCATAGTCAGCTAGATAACGGCTTAGGGTTGGTTCGTTTTTCAAAATAGCTGCCAATGGTGAGTACCCATTTTTGAGAAGCTGGAAAAATGAGAAGTTTTGATTCATCTCGAATATTTCACCGTGAATAAAAAGGTCGATAGATTGGTTTTCTAAGTCATCATAAAGATTGTCTGCGAAAGAAACCTGTCTTAATTCAATAGGGATTCCCTCTTTTTCTAGAATTTCTTTTAGCCACATCGTTGTTTTTTGTGTATAATTCACTATTTTTAAAACAAGTGGTGTGGAAAATTCCGGACGCTTCACTTCTTGGAATGTGTAAGTTTGACTTTGTCCAATTAGAAAACCTTGGTGGTTCGGTAATGCACGGGCGTCATCTTGACTAATACTATGGCGATGCTTTGCGATGACATAATGGATATAATCACGAATTTCCTTGCGTTGAATTGCTGAATTTCGAAATGAATTCATGATGACGACGCCGAAGCCGGAATCACTTTCCACTTGGAACGTCGGTTGGTCCTTTATCTGTGTTGTTGATCGATATATGATTTCAAAGTCTTCAGGTACTTGCACAAATTCTACGTGATCTACTAAAGGCCTTTCGCCAAAGTAGTCTTTAAAAGCGGCTAAACTTGTTTTCGAATCATGGTCATCTTGGACATAAAAGCAACCTGTTCCAAGCAGTGAATCGTTACTTTCTTTATAAATACTAGCATTCATTGTTCCGAGCATATGTAAACAATAGCTACAGCCATCGGGGAAATGAATATCAATGACCAATGGAGCAGGGGTATTGATGTGCTGTATAGGTGCCCACAAATCTTGAAACTGTGGATGATTGCTTAGCTTGTTTAAGCAGATGACTATATCCTCTGCTGTCAATATCGATCCATCATGGAATCGTATATCTTTTTTTACATACAATCGAAGTTTAGATGAAGTCACATCCCAACTATGGGCAAGTTCTGGTAGCACAGTGCCCTGTTCATCGACGGCAACAAGTCGGTTAAAGATATTCGCAACCATACTCGCGCTACTTACATCAGCAGCCTCTAAGGGATGCATCGTCAAAAAGGGGTATCTTTTCGGAATAACAAGCTTGTCATTGGTAGTTTGAAGATATCCAAATTTCGAACGGAATGTATTTAGTAAACGTTGTTTACTATCTGGCGACCAATCCAATTCTAAATATTTGCTACTGAATTCAACGGGTTCTTCAATAATAATCTTCGTAACCTGTTCCTCGAAAATGGCTTCTACATTTTTGAGCCATAGCAGTGCTGAAGAATTTCCTCTGCCAAGTCCTGAAGTAAACGTTAGCCATCCCTCTGCAGACCATTTCTGTATATATCGTGTTGTTTGTTTAGCGCTTAAATGGAGCACTTCTGCTAGCTCTTTTTGTTTGATGTTTCCGGATGGAACCGATCTCCATAAAGTTAATAAGTATGTATCCATCATTCGCCCCTTTTGAAAAGTGGACATATATATTTATTTTGTCCATTTTTTCTTTTGTACGTCTAGTTTAATATACAAAAGACAGAGGGGGGTTACAACATGACTTGGAAAGACTATCCACAAAATCTTAAAGTTCGTTTAGTAACGTCATTTTTTAATCGTGCTGTTTCATCGGCAGTTATGCCGTTTATGGCCCTGTTTTTTGCACAGGAAATAAGCAAGGTCTGGGCGGGGAGCTTTTTACTTTTTACAGTTATCGTCAGTTTTTTTGTGAATTTGATTGGTGGCTATATTTCCGATCGTTTTCCACGCAAAAGAGTATTGGTTGTTACTTCATTTTTTAGTGCTTGTATGTTTTTGGTCATGACAATTAGCTTATATCCGAAAGATAATGTGATTTGGCTGTTTGCCATTGCTTATGTCCTTTATATTGTGACAAGCAGTCTTGGCCGACCTGCTATGAACGCTCTAATTATGGATTCGACGACACCAGATAATCGAAAAGCCATTTATGCGCTCGATTATTGGCTTGTGAATTTATCATTGGCGATAGGAGCTGCCCTTGGTGGTTTGTTGTATTTACATCACCAAATTGAGTTGTTCGCATTCCTAACATTTACATCGATAAGCTTACCGATTGCTTATAAAATCTGGCTCATTGATGAACAGACAATTCGGTTTGAGAAGCAGCATCAGAATGTGTTGTTGGATGTAATTCAAAATTACAAAATTGCAGCTAAAGATAGTCCATTTGTCAAAGTCGTACTTGGCTCCATGTGCATTTTTGCAGCGGAGTTTTCTTTAAACAGTTATATTGGTGTTCGTCTAGCAGAAACGTTTGAATCCATATATATCGGTGGATTTGAGGTGGCAGGTGTACGCATGTTAAGTATTCTTAATATCGAAAACATGCTGCTTGTTGTCTGCTTTACATTTATGATCAATAAGTTTACGGATCGTTTCAGTAAGCAAAAAGTATTGCTGATTGGTCTTATTATATATAGTATCGGCTATGTTACGGTTATGTCAGCAAACGTTTGGTATATATTATTGTTGTTTAATTTAGTTGCAACGCTTGGTGAACTGATCTATTCGCCTGTACGTAATGCAGAGCAAGCGAATATGATTCCGGCAGATAAAAGAGGTTCCTATTCGGCTTTTGCGAACATTTCATTTAGTGGGGCAGACCTTATCGCTCGTTCGACGATTATCATAGGGGCATATCTAATTCCCACGATGATGTCTGTTTATATTGGAGTTATTTTAATGGTTGGTACTTTCCTTTTGTATACGGGCTTATTTTGGAGGAAATCTGTTAAAGTGTAAAAAATATAATAGCATCAAAAACAAGCCATCTTTCAACACAAGAAAGATGGCTTGAAGTTTGCGATGTTTGGTGCCAGTCACTCAGTCAACTTTGTTGTTTGTTCCAATTAACATGAAAGTTTGAGTGACTGGCATCTTACAACTATTTCTCATCAAATCCTCATTTGCCTCTCATGTCGCTTTAATTTCTGAACGGTATTCTATACATACAGAACGACATGAAAACATTACATCAATAATATGGAGGCAATGATTATGTTAAATACATTTCACATTAAAAAAGCGTTATTTCAAAATCAAATTCATGAACGGTTATCATTTTCGGTAAACTATAAAGGAAATGACTATCAAGGGCTTTATCATGAAGGGGTTATTAACTGGTTTAATCCACAACCCTTCAATAAAATCGGTGCTAAGCAACTAAAACAAATCGAGTCCAACATCACGGATAAAATGCATAAACATCTTACTTTATCTTTCTAAGTACTAGTAGAAGTGAAAAGCAATCTATCGAAATGACCGAAGGATAACAATTTGTTTTCTTTCGGTCATTTTGATTTATAACCTCAAAAAAGTCCGATATCATTGCACATAATGGTTGTCGAAAATACAGAAACAGAATTTATTAAGGAGCTTGGATGGGGTTTGTAACTTAGGATTGAAATGTGTTGTATAGTCTATGTTTAGCTTTCCGGTGATAAAGATGTTATTTTTGATTAAAAATAAAAGAAAAAACCTGAGATGATGTGTAGATGATTAACATGGATTTGAATTGTTTTGCATACATATATCAGAGACTATTGAGTAGGGGTATTGAATCATATGGATGAAGAGTTACTAAAAAATTCCTATGCATGTTATCGGTTGGCTGAGCAGAAGGCTGCTCATTATTTTACATCACTTTCTGAGCAGCTTGCGAAAAAGACCTACGTCGCATCTTTGATAAAAGATATCCAGTCCTGGAAACAGAACCATGTTCATCCTAACTCATTCGTATCCTTTTTTTCGCGTGGAAAGGGAAAATTTGATTCCAAAGGGTATCACGGTTATATCCAATGGCTGGATTACACAGGTAAACTAGATAATTACCTGGATCGGAGTATTTCCTATATTTATATGAGAGATCTGGGTAAGGCATTGGACTCACCTGACACACAAATCAGTGTTCGCCGTGCAGTTGGTAGTCTAAAAAATCACCTGACACATTCTTACGGAGAACAAACAGAGCTGTTTAGTATGGCTTGGTTGTACCGGCAGGCCCAAAAGGAGGGCGTTGAGTCCACCGTTATTTGGGTGATGGACAAATTAAAGATAGTATCCTCCAATATACCGAAGGGGATGGATGCCGCAGAAGCCAAGCGAAAACTTATTAAAATTATGGCTGGAGTCATCATGCATGTGGTTGAAGAAATGGATGCTGATACTACTCCAGAAGAACGTTCCCGGAAACTGGATGAAGCGATTAGGCTAGGCTATTGCTATGGTCTGACCTATCCATTCATTGACGATCTGCTAGATGCCAACGTTTTATCAGAAAAAGAGAAAAAACGATATTCCGATTTAATACGTACTACACTTATCACAGGATCTGTTCCGGAATTGGGTGAGTGGACTGGGAAAAACTCGAATCTAATGGTATATATTCATTCGGAACTGCGAGATGCCTTTGAGTATATTAAGATCCATCAGCAACCAAAGACAAGAAAAAGTTTTTTCGAGCAATCCTATGTATTTTTTAATTCCCAAGAAGTAGATCGCGTAAAGAATCTATCCAATGCGAATTACACGAATGAAGAGCTTTATATCCCTGTCATTTTAAAATCTTCTTATTCTCGATTGATTACTCGTTCAGTCATCAGTGCGCCAGAGGATGAGGGCTTCGACAACCGGACATTTTTATATGGTATTTACAATCAGTTAGCGGATGATTTTGCTGATATGTTTGATGACATGAAGGAAGAAAGAGTAACGCCCTATACCTATTATTTGAACTATCATGATAAGCGCTTGGATCTTATAAATCCCTTTGAATTGTACTGGACGGTCATCTTCAATTTGATCCATAACGTATATCACTCTGACAGCAAGACTTGTGAGGTAATTCTCGATCGTGCAATCAACGGGCTGAAACGATTTAAAAAACGAATGGGAACTAAACAATATGATGAAGTTATGGGGCTGTTTGCCTCTGGAAATCCGAAACTCATGAATGTCGTTCAAAAAATGGTGCGAAAAGCAGATGATGTAGATTTTTTTGATAAACTGCTGCGGGATCATATGGTTACTACTTTAAAAAATGAGCGGCAAGAGCAAGGAGACTTTTTAGATACGATTGAAACCGTACGCAAGCAGATAAACAGCTTGTTAACTATTCCTACAGTAGGGAATGTTTCTTTGATGAAAGAGCCAATCATTGATGCTGCTAATTATAGTCTGGCAAGCGATGGCAAGCGTTTGAGACCAATCATGACTTGGGTCATGGGCGTTAATGAATACGGATTAAATAAGTCGGCAATCGTGCCGCTTCTGAAATCATTGGAATATATGCATACAGCATCCCTAATCTTCGATGATCTACCATCCCAGGATAATGCGACCACTCGTAGGGGGCGTCCAACGTTACACCAGGTGTATAACACGGCCATAGCAGAATTAACTGGACTTTACCTGACCCAGAAAGCAATTGAAGAACAAGCATCTCTTGACCAGTACGATCCGAAAACCGTGCTAAACTTGATTCAATATTCGTCCCGAATAACAGGGGAAATGTGTAGGGGACAGGCGATGGATTTAGATTCCAAAGGGAAACAATTGACACTGGAACAATTGAATATGATGTGCTTTTATAAAACCGGGATTGCTTTCGAAGCTTCCCTCATAATGCCCGCAATTCTCGCCGATGCAAAGACGTTGGAAATGGATGCTTTGAAACTATTCGCCTTTCATGCAGGCATCGCGTTTCAGATTAAGGATGATCTGCTGGATGTTGAAGGTGATTCGGCTCTACTCGGAAAATCGATTGGAAAAGATGCTGAAAACAACAGTACGACATTTGTCTCCATTCTAGGCATTGCGGAAGCCAAAAAAGCGATGTGGGAACACTATTGTTGTGCAATGGAAGCATTGCAGGAAGTACCACGTAAGACCACTTTTTTGAAGCATATATTGAATTATATTGTGAACCGGGATCATTGAATTATAGTTGAAGCCACGGTCCCTACAAAAAAATAGATGACCTTATTAGAATAGAACGGCATAAGTAATAACCTATGGGGGAATTCCCTTGCCCTAGTCGGGAGCCAGGCATTGCTACCATTCGCAGAAGGACGCGAATGGCGTCAGTGACCTGGCTCCAGTACCATTGAATTTGTTTTTTTTTTGCGATCGTGAGTGGTATAGCTGAATCCTAGTGCTGCTCAAAATTACTGTTCAGGTGGGAAAACGCTTAATCCGAAAGGCTCGACAATGTTTGTGAACGTATGTCCGGGCTCCGTTGTTGGGTAAAAGCCAATGCATTTGGCGGTGTTTTCTCCTATATTTCGTATTTCGTGAAGTACCATAGCGGGGATGACGAGCACTGTTCCCATCCACTGTTGCTTCTACTTCTCCGTCAAAAATGCATCTTTGGCGGCCCTCTCTAGTTCAGAAACCCTCTATTCCCTCGTCCCCAAAAGCATAAGCACTTCGTGTATCTGCGTTTTTGAAGCGCGGCGGGTGAACGACCACCATACGATTACCGAAAAAAATGCATAGGGATGCGGCGCAGTAGCATCCCTATGCATAAAATATCACGGTTATTGTATAGAAGTCGTTCAATCCAAAGCGATCCAGAAGCAACTGTACACGTAGCGCCTAGTAGTTAATTAAGTTATTTTTGGTTTAATCAACACGCGTGCAATTATCGCTAACTAAACCATTAATATAACAAAAACACTGAGATAATAATGAGTGTTTTTGTGACATGGCCTATGCGATTAATAATAATCCCCTTAAAAGAAATGATGAACACCTGTTGGCTATCAAGAAACTGTCACATCATCTTCTTTTCTTTTTACCGAAATCATACGTAGCCGTTTTGCTTCTATCTACAACTTTTTCAAACTCTACGAACGCATGATAAACGTTTTCCTTTACCATCAGCACACTAATCACTTTTCCGGTACGCCCTTTAATTTTCACAATATCATCGACGGAAGGGACAGTTCTACACGCTCGAGTTAGTACGGAGGTTTTGTCTTCATAATAATGAATAGCATACATATTCTAGTCTCCTTTTTTTATATGAAAGTCGGAATCCATTTATTTTATGATGTTATGGGAGATTTAGAACCTAAGTAAAATCACTTAGTGCCACATCGAGTTACGTAATATAAGGTGGAAGGAACAAAAGAACCTTACTTCCATTAGCGCAAATCAATGGAATAATATTATATCGAGTGTAATAACTTTGCCACTTGTCACCATTCTATTGCGGGTAGAGTAAGATTTTTTTATTGTTAAGGAGGAGTAATTTTTTTAATTGGAAATGACAGCGTTTTCTCGCTGGAAATATAAATGGTTGGAGGAGGCAATATTATGAAGAAAACAGCCCATATTATCTCGCATTCTCATTGGGATCGGGAATGGTATTTACCTTTTGAGCAACACCGCTATTACTTTATTAAACTAATGAATGATTTAATTGAGCAATTTAAGGAGGAAGGAAACGCGTTTCAATCCTTTCACCTAGATGGACAGACTATTCTGTTGGAAGATTATTTTGCTGTACATCCGGAAAACCGTGACATTGTGAAGCAATTAATTGCGGAGGGAAAAATACATATTGGCCCGTGGTACGTATTACAAGATGCATTTTTAACGAGTTCAGAGGCCAATGTCCGTAACTTGGTCATTGGTTTGCATGATACTAAAACCTATGGCCCGGCTTCTAAACTTGGTTATTTTCCCGATACTTTCGGTATTTACGGGCAGGCGCCACAGTTATTAATGCAAGCAGGAATTGATACTGCTACTTTTGGACGGGGAGTGAAACCGACTGGCTTTAATAATACAGTGTCAGATACGCCGAACTTTGAATCTCCGTATTCTGAAATGGTGTGGAAATCACCTGATGGCTCTAGCGTGTTGGGTGTTTTATTTGCCAATTGGTATTCAAATGGTAACGAAATACCAGTTGATGAAGCTCAAGCCAAAGAATTTTGGGATCAAAAACTCCAAGATGTCGAGAAATATGCTTCTACTAACCAGTTATTATTTATGAATGGATGCGACCATCAGCCGCTGCAGAAAACGATTCCGCAAGCAATTGAAACAGCAGCCAAACTGTACCCGGAGTATGACTTTAAACATTCCAGCTTTAGTGAATATACCGAGGCATTAAAAAGTTCCCTGCCAGACAATCTACAGGTAATTGAAGGAGAATTGCGCAACCAACGGACAGACGGATGGTCAACACTTGTCAACACTGCGTCGAGCCGGATTTACTTGAAACAAATGAATCACCAGTGTCAACTATTGCTAGAAAAAGTAGCTGAACCACTAGCAACCATGAACCATCTAACTGGCAGCAACTATCCAAGAGAATATGTACGGTTTATGTGGAAATCATTAATGGAAAATCACCCGCATGATAGTATTTGCGGATGTAGCGTTGACGAGGTCCATCGTGCAATGGTCAGTCGTTTTGAAAGTGTTTTACAAATGGGAGAAGTATTCGTGAAAGAACATGCTCGAATGCTAGCGAATGCAATTGATACATCGCAACTACCTGCGGATGGAATTCCGCTAGTTGTGATGAATACAACAGGGTGGAATAAAAACGAAGTTGTGACGAAAGTTGTTGATCTCGAAAAGATATACTTTTCCGAAATGCATTTCGGGAAGATTCCAACCTATTTGCAAGATAAGGAAACACCAAGCTATAAGCTCGTTGATGACCAGGGCAATGCTGTGTCATTCCAGTTCGCCGCGGAACCAACCGTGGAATTTGACTACGATTTACCAGAAGATAAATTCCGCCAACCGTTTTTTGCCAAGCGGGCAAAGCTTATGTTTTTCGCTGAAGAGATTCCTTCCTTTGGTTATAAAACCTTCTATCTTGTTCCGGATGAGCAGCAACAGGTTGGGCAGCAAGAAGAAGGGCATGCGACAAATGAAATGGAAAATGAGCATGTTCACTTACTGTTCCATGCAGATGGTACCTATGATTTAACACATAAGGAATCAGGCGAAACTTTCCGTCAACTTGGCATTTACGAAGACACAGGTGATGTAGGGAACGAATATATGTACAAAGAAGCAACAGGGCATTCGGCAATTACGACAAAAGATACGCAAGCAAAGCTTACTGTAATTGAAAAAAATGTGCTAAGAACGGTTTTACAAATTACACATACGTTAGAAATTCCAGTTTCTGCAGACGATCAGTTAGCTAAAGAACGTCATGCGTTAATTTGGCATAAAGAGAGAAAAGCGGGACGCTCAGGCGAAATGACGATGATTGAACTTCAAACAATCGTTACCCTTGAAAAAGGGATGAAAGGGCCAAGCTTTAAGCTGACGATGGATAATCAGGCAACAGATCACCGCTTGCGGGTTCTCTTCCCGACAGGACTTCAGACTGAAACGCATCAGGCAGACAGTATTTTTGAAATTGTTACTCGTCCGAATACTCCTGAAAAGGAATGGGAAAACCCTAGCTTCTGTCACCATCAGCAACGTTTTGCTAGTCTGTCAGATGACCACCTTGGCTTAACGGTTGCGACAGATGGCCTCCAAGAATATGAAATCTTGCCGGAGGACGGCACGATTGCTGTGACTGTGCTTCGTTCAACAGCAGAATTAGGTGACTGGGGCTACTTCCCAACACCGGAAGCGCAATGTTTGGGAATTCAAACAGCGGAATGGCAAGTTTTGCCACATGAAAAAGATGTAATTGATTCGCAAGCCTTTATCGACGCTTATCAATACAAAGTACCGATGACTGTTGTACAGACGGATGCCCATCAAGGAGAACTACCATCAACTTGGCAGTTTGTTGCTACGGAGGCAAATGGACTTGTGTGGACATCAATGAAAGTAGCGGAAGAACATGACGGTGTGATGCTACGCTGGTTTAACCCATCTGAAAAACAAGTAAGCCTAAAAGCAACGGTTCATGCGAATACCCAATCGTACAAAAGTACAATTTTAGAGGACAAAACAACACACACGGAAAATGTGTATCCAGTTGAGAAATATGAAATTATTACATTAGGTTTTGAAAAAGGAGAGTCACTATGATAACTGTAATTCCTGAATCTATGCAAAAATTAATCCAACATGTCAAAGAATTTTTCCCTGAAGACCAAAAGCTACAACAGATGTTTGAACAATGTTTTGTCAACACATACACGACGACAATGAAGCAAAAAGAAGATGGCAAAACGTTCGTCATCACTGGTGATATTCCTGCAATGTGGCTACGGGATTCGGCTGCTCAGGTTCGTCCTTATTTGTTGGCTGCTGAAGAAGATGGCGAAGTAGCAGATTTGCTTGAAGGGGTTATTCGTCAGCAATTTGAATTTATCCTCCATGATCCATATGCCAATGCCTTCAATGAGACGGCGAATGGCAAAGGGTATCAGGAAGATTTGACGGAAATGACAGCGCATATTTGGGAACGAAAATACGAAATTGATTCGCTTTGTTATCCGCTTCAGCTTGCTTACCTGTTTTGGAAGTCAACTGGCCGTACTTCCCACATTAAAGAGCAGCTTCCGCAAGTGTTGGAAACGATACTTAAAGTATGGCGGGATGAACAGGATCATGAAACGAATTCACCTTACAAATTTGAGCGCGCTGATGTGCGGCAGTCTGATACATTAATTCGAGATGGTAAAGGTGGGCGTGTTGTTCCTACTGGGATGACTTGGAGTGCATTCCGTCCAAGTGATGATGCCTGCACATACGGCTATCTTGTGCCGGCGAATATGTTTGCTGTCGTTGTCTTAGGTTATGCGGCAGAAATGTGTGAGGAAGTGTTACAGCAATCAGTCTTAAGAGAAGAGTGCTTGAAACTTCAGGCAGAAATTCAGCAAGGGATTGAGCAATTTGCCAAGCTGGAGCATCCGATTCACGGCGAGATATATGCCTATGAAACCGACGGAGAAGGACGCTTCAATCTAATGGATGATGCCAATGTGCCAAGCTTATTGGCAGCTCCTTATTTGGGCTATGCCGGATTTGAAGATACGACCTATCTCAACACGCGTCAATTTCTGTTGAGCAGGGATAATCCGTATTATTACGAAGGAAAATATGCAAATGGCATTGGCAGTCCGCACACGCCGGATCACTATATTTGGCATATTGCTCTTGCGATTCAAGGAATGACGACGACTGATGAAGCAGAAAAACAACAAATTTTGACGTATTTCACAACGACTGATGGCGGTACGAATTTCATGCATGAAGGATTCGATGCGGATTGTCCGGAAGAATTTACGCGAGACTGGTTCGCTTGGGCCAACACGATGTTCAGTGAATTTGTTTTAAGTTTAACGGGTAAAGCGGTCAAGGGAAGCCCGCTTCATCAGCAACTTCAGAAAAACAACTAATAACATGGCTGTACCGGACAATTAGAAAGGGTGAAGACTATGAGAAAAGGTTCATGGATGACTGTGTTGGAATGGATTTGGAGGGTCGTAGCGATAAACTTTTGCTGGATTGGCTTTACGATTCTAGGATTAGGGATCTTTGGATTTTTTCCAGCATCTGTTGCCCTTTTTACGATTGTCCGGAAATGGTTGAATAAAGATACGGATGCTCCACTGTTGAAGACATTTAGTCGTGTTTACTTCAAAGAATGGAAACGGACAAATGGTATCGCTCTTGTGTATTATGCTCTCGGGATTTTCTTATTTATTGATATCCGGATTGTCATGGAGCTTATGACAGGAATGTTCTCCATCTTCCTACTCGTGTTTTTATATGGCGTTTCAATTTTACTAGTATTATCAGTGGGTTATTTCTTTGCGCTTTATGCCCATTATGAATTATCCACTAAGGATTACATTAGACAATCTTTTTTCCATGCAGCTACAAATATTTCATCCACAATTATGATAGGTGCCGGGTTATTTATGGTAGGTTTTCTTCTATTCAAGTTTCCAGGTCTACTGTTGTTTATTTCTGGAGTAGCACCAGCGTACTTCGTGATGGTGGTCTGTATGAATAGATTCCAGAAACTCGAAAAAATGATCAGTCTCCAATAATTTTTCATTATAAAAAAGGTCCTATGAGGTGAAAGAATGTTTCTTACTGAGAGAAAATTTGAAGCACGTATCAATGAATTAGAGCAATATCGCTATCGCGACTGTGTGGCGATTGAGCAGTTTAATAGTCAGGATGATGACGGTGAAATTGGAGCGCATCCACCAGTAACCTATGATGGACAGTCAACGATGAAGATTGGTGATCATTGGAGGGGGCGTGACCGTTATATTTGGATGAATGCAGATGTCGATGGTCATCTTGTGAATAATGGTCGGCAAATTGTGGGTCTATTCTCGTTTGGTAAAACGGGAGGTGGTAATAACTCAGGATTTGAATCGCTATTGTTTGTCAACGGTAAGCCGTATCAAGGTGTTGACTCTAATCACGAGGAAGTGCTATTTGACGAGGAAGTTGTCAAAGGACCGATGCGCTTAGATTTCAGACTGTGGTCTGGATATGAGGGAGGCGGCGTTCCGGTTGAAGCTGAATTTAAGCTTGAACAGGCGCAAATTGGCTGGCTCGATACGAAAGTCGATAATTTATACTACACGCTGTTAGCTGCATATGAAGCTTTGAAAGAAACAAATGAAGCAGATCCTGCTTATATGCAGTTAAAGGCACTATTAGAGAATGCTTTGCACTGTTTGAATTGGACAGAGCCGGGAAGTGCTGAATTTTATGAATCCTGCTATGAGGCAGAAGCAGCTATTACAGAGGCGCTTCAAGCGATTGATAAATCTTCGGAAATTACCATTCATACGGTTGGTCATACCCATATCGACGTTGCTTGGCTATGGCGATTAAAAAATACAAGGGAAAAATCAGCACGTTCATTTTCGACAGTGCTCCATTTAATGAAGCAGTTCCCTGACTATTTATTTTTACAAACACAGCCACAGCTTTATGATTATATAAAGGATGACTATCCGGAAATTTATGAACAAATAAAGGAACGCGTTGCGGCTGCTCAATGGGAAGCTGGCGGTGCTATGTGGCTAGAGGCTGACTGTAATATTCCAAGCGGAGAGTCTTTAGTTCGTCAAATTTTACATGGGAAAAGATATTTCCAAGAAGAATTTGGCATCGATTGTGAATATTTATGGCTTCCAGACGTGTTCGGTTATAGCTGGGCACTGCCACAAATTTTGACTAAGTCTGGCATCAAAACAATGATGACGACGAAAATCAGTTGGAACCAATATAATAGGATGCCACATGATACTTTCCATTGGAAAGGGATTGACGGCTCAGAAATATTAACGCACTTTATCACGACGCCAGAACCGTGGAATGGTCCAGACTCTTGGTTCTATACGTATAACGGCTACATTACTGCTAAAACGGTAAAAGGTGCTTGGGAAGGCTACCGTGACAAGGATTTGTCGAAAGACTTGCTTCTTTCTTATGGATACGGTGATGGCGGTGGCGGTGTCAATCGTCATATGCTTGAAATGAGAAGGCGTTTTGATCAGCTACCAGGGATGCCAAATGTGAAGACCTCAACTGCGGGCGAGTTTTTCGATAAACTGCATCAAAATGTAGCAGAATCGGATGGCTATATTCATAAATGGGATGGCGAATTGTACTTGGAATACCACCGTGGTACGTATACAAGCCAAGCACATGTGAAAAAAATGAATCGAAAATTAGAACTATTGTATCGTAGAACTGAATTTTTCACCTCTTGGCTATCTGAAAATGGCGCATGGCTTGGAGTAGATGAGTTAAAAGAAGGTTGGAAAATTATTTTACGAAACCAATTTCATGATATTATTCCTGGGTCGTCGATTAAAGAAGTCTATGATGATGCTAGAGAAGAATATGACGAGGCACTCCAACTCGTTACAGGACTTGAAGCAAGAATTATTGACAGTGGGATTGAACAAGGTGGTCATTCAGTAGTAGCCATTAACTCGACGCATCTGACAAGCGGGAAAAATGTCTTTATTTCTCAGTTTGCTGATGTTGCTGCTGGAATCTGGAAGGATGACAGTGGGAAGGTGTTACACCACCAAAAACGTTCAGATGGGTGGTTGGTTGAAGTGGATTCTCTGCCATCATTTGGTGCAAAACAATTGTCTTTCGAACCGCTTGAAATTGCTGAAGAATCGGCAACGGATTTCCTTTATGAGAATCGACAATTGGAAACACCTTATTATTCCGTTGAGTGGAATGAGTTTGGTCACATGACAAAACTGTTCGATAAAGAAGCACAGCGTGATGTATTAGCTGCTGGCGAAAAGGGCAATGTTCTGCAGATTTTTGAGGATAAGCCACTTGCTCATGATGCATGGGATATTGATATTTTCTATCTGGAAAAGATGGAGGAAATCCGTGATATTCGTACGTTTGAAGTAGAAGAAAACGGCGAACTTGTTTTCAGCTTACTCATTACTTGGAACTATCATCATTCGGACATTTCACAGCGAATTGTATTTTATAAAAATGATCGCCGAATTGATTTTGAAACCAATGTGAACTGGCATGAAAAGAGAAAATTACTTAAAGCTGCTTTCCCTGTCGATATTCGCTCCACAGAGGCAACTTATGATGTTCAATATGGTAACGTAAAGCGTCCAACGCATTGGAATACTAGTTGGGATATGGCGAAATTCGAAACGGTTGGACACCAATGGGCTGATCTCTCAGAGCCTGATTACGGGGTAAGTTTGTTAAATGATTCTAAGTATGGCTACGATATTAAAGAGAATGTGATGAGATTGACATTACTAAAATCAGCGATTCATCCGGATCCACAAGCCGATCAAGGCGAACATTCTTTTGTTTACTCACTTTATCCACATGCTGGCGATTGGCGCCAGGCAAAAACAGTGGAAAAAGCTTGGGATTTGAATGATCCAGTTTTGGCTGTAGGAGGTAAATGGACAGCGGAAGAGTCTTTCATTGAGGTGGACGCAGAGCATATATGGATTGATGCGATTAAGCCTGCTTATGACGGTAATGGCCTGATTATCCGATTACATGAATATGAGGGGCGAAGAGGCAATGTGTCGTTGAATATTCAGAAAGACTCTACGTCTTGGGTGGAAACAGATTTGATGGAAGAACCGATTGGTACGATATCTGTTTCACCAATTGAGTTTACGATCAAGCCTTATGAAATCAAGACATTTAGAATCGTATAAGGATCTAAAAAGAGGGGTTCTTCGATAAGTCCTAATTATGAAGCAGGCAGTGAAAACAATTCGTTTTCTCTGCCTGATACTTTTGTGAGGAAGATTCATTTTCATTAATTATTGGTGAAATCTAAGATTTTTTCAGTTAATTCTAAATTAGTCAAGTATCAATAGCTTTCTACTAGCTTTAAAATAGAGTTATGGAAGTGCTTACATTGGGTGAGAGGAGGAAAATGATGAAAAGGATATTGAATGATATTTATAAAAATAGAATTTGGCTAATCATGGTTTTGCCAGGAACAATCTGGCTATTATTGTTTGCCTATTTACCGATGTTTGGTCAGGTGTTAGCCTTTAAAGATTTCCGAATTCATCCGGATGGTTTTTTTGCGAGCGTTATCACTAGTGAATGGGTTGGGTGGGAAAACTTTAAATATTTATTTAGTACGAATGACGCCTTAATCATCACAAGAAATACGATACTGTACAATCTTGTATTTATTGTACTAGGTCTTGTGGCAGCGGTTACAACAGCAATTTTGCTTAGCGAGTTACTGAATAAAAGGCTTTCTAAGGTTTATCAGACGGGTATGCTGTTTCCGCACTTTATATCTTGGGTTATCGGTAGTTATTTTGTCTTCACCTTCCTTAGTGCAGACAGTGGATTGTTAAATAATGTTCTAGGTTGGTTTAATATTGATCCAATTTCATGGTACAACGAGCCAAAGTTCTGGCCCTATCTTTTGGTTTTCATGAGTCTTTGGAAAGGTGTTGGCTATGGTAGTATCATTTACTTAGCCTCCATCGTCGGTATAGACAAAACCTATTATGAGGCAGCAATGATTGACGGAGCATCCAAATGGAAACAGATTAAGCACGTTACTTTACCAATGTTAAAACCATTGATGATTATCCTAACAATCATGAATGTCGGTCGTATTTTTAACTCTGATTTCGGTTTATTTTATCAAGTACCACGAGATTCAGGGACGCTATACTCCGTGACAAACGTTATAGATACATTTGTCTTCCGAGGCCTGATGACACTTGGTGATATTGGGATGAGTACAGCAGCAGGCCTTTATCAATCTGTTGTTGGTTTGATCCTTGTTCTAATTGCCAACTATATTGTTCGAAAACTAGATGAAGAAAGTGCGTTGTTCTAACTAGAACGGGGTGCACTTTCTTAGAAAGGATGGTGAGAATGATATGCCAAATAAACTCAACCAAACTCAAACACCTGGCAACGTCTCACAGCCATTGAATTTAAAGAAAGACGGGGGAGACATCAAGAGGAAGAAAGTGAGAAATCCTCATTCACTTCATCCGGTAATGAATTCCATCGTCAGTATTTTTCTTGGTGTTTTCACTTTCATGTGTGTCTTTCCGTTTCTCTATGTAATTATCATTTCCTTTACGAGTGAGGAAAGTATTGTGAGAAATGGTTTCCAAATCATTCCGTCCGAGTGGAGTATGGATGCATACAACTATTTATGGGGCGTGAAGGAGCAATTACTCGGTTCTTACGGTATAACGATTATCGTTACAGTTGTTGGAACTGTCATTAGTGTGTTAATGATTTCCTTTTATGCCTATGCAATCTCAAGGCCACAGTTTAAATATAGAAGGTTTTTCACGATGCTAGCGTTTTTCACAATGTTGTTTAGTGGTGGATTAGTTCCAACCTATATTGTTGTCACACAATTCTTGGGCTTAAAAAACACAATTTGGGCTTTGATTTTACCACTAGTAATGAATGCCTTTTATATCATTATTATGAGAACATTCTTTATGAAATCAGTTTCAGAGTCGATTTTGGAGTCTGCACGAATCGACGGCGCCAGTGAATGGAGAATATTTTTCCAGATTGTATTCCCGCTGTCACTTCCGGGTATTGCCACAATTGCGCTTTTCAGCACATTAGGATATTGGAATGACTGGTTTACGGCATTACTCTATATAGATAATCCGAAATTGGTACCACTTCAAGCGTTGCTTATGAAAATTGAGGCAAATCTAGAATTCATGCGGCAAAACGTAGAAGTTGGTTTAATGCAGCAAAGTTTATTTGATACTTTGCCACAGGAATCAGCAAAAATGGCCATGGTTGTAATCGCCACTTTACCAATTGCTGTCTCTTATCCGTTTTTCCAAAAATACTTTATTAGCGGACTGACAATTGGTGGCGTGAAAGAATAAAACAAGAAAAGGGGAGAAAAGGTATGAAAAAAAGATTTACAATTTTACTTGCGTTATTGCTATCCATTGGAACTATTCTCGCTGCTTGTAGCAGTAAAGAGGGTTCTTCATCAGAAAAGGATGGAAAAGACGGTAAGCCATATGAAATCAAATGGTATACAATCGGAACTCCGCAAAAAGATACTGACAAAGTGTTTGAGGAAGTTAATAAGTACTTGAAAGAAGAAATCAATGCGACTGTCAAAATGACGCAAATTGACTGGGGTGACTGGGATCAAAAATCTCAAGTTATGATTAACTCTGGTGAAGCGATGGATATTATCTTTACAAATGGATCAAAGTATGTACAAAATGCTCAAAAAGGTGCGTTCGTTGCTCTTGATGAAATGTTAGAGAAGGAAGGGAAGGAGTTAAAAGACGCGCTTGACCCTGCCCTATTAGAAGGTGTTAAAATTGACGGTAGTATTTATGGTATCCCTGCCAATAAAGAGGCTGCTAGACAAACCGTTTACACGTTCAATAAACGTCTAGTTGATAAGTATGGCTTCGATGTTTCAACGGTAAAAACATTGGAAGATCTAGAACCAATGCTAAAAGTTATTAAAGAAAATGAGTCGGGTGTTACACCAATGGCGACATTTAAAGCATATTTACCATATGACTATATTTTCAATAATGAAATGCCTTTTGCGTTCCCATTTGAAGGAGGGAATGACCAAGTCATTAACCAATTCGAATCCGATTTAACAATGCAAACTTATAAAACAATGCACAGTTACTATAAAGCTGGCTACTTAAAAGAAGACGCTGCGACAAGTAAAGATAGTTGGCCAATGGACGTAGAAAACTGGTTTGTCCGCATGGGTGATTCCCAGCCATATGCTGATTTACTATGGAGCCGTTCTGCAAAATATGATGTTGTATCTGTACCAGCTGAACAACCAGTGACAATTAATGATTCTGTTTCCGGTTCTATTCAAGCGATTTCAGCAACATCGAAGAACCCTAAAAAGGCAATGGAATTTTTAAACCTGTTGAACACAGACCCGTACCTTCGTAATCTAGTAGACAAGGGACTTGAAGGCGTTCACTATGAGAAGAATGCAGATGGAATGATTACAGATCTTCCTGCACGTATCGAAAGCTATAACATTCCAACGTACTCTATTGGTAACTTCTTTACTCTATACTTATATGAAACTGATCCAACAGATAAATGGGAGCAATTTAAACTCTTTAACGATTCGGCAAGTGCTGCACCAACTCTTGGATTCCACTTTAACAATGCGCCGGTGAGATCAGAAATTGCAGCGATTACAAATATTTCGAAAGAATTCTATCCAGCATTGGCAACGGGTTCTGTTGACCCAGAAGAATACTTGCCTAAATATAATAAAAAGTTAAAAGAAGCTGGCATAGACAAAGTACTAGAAGAAATTCAAAAGCAGTATGACGAGTGGAAAAAAGAACAGTAATAAATAACAATCAATCACGCCTCGGCGTGATTGTGTCCGGATTTTGAATCGAGCTTGGGGTCTGCATGATGCAGGTCATGCAACCATTGCCGCAGGACGCGGCGAACTTAGGTTGCCTTCCTTAAACTCCTTTCAAAATCCGTGACATCCGCCGGAGGCTTTATCAGGGAGGAATTGAACTTCATTCCTCCTCATTCAGCAGGGGTTCGAACTTCCACTGTATGAAAAGAATCCTTCATTCATTCCGCCACTTATGGAAGTGGCGGTCTTCTGCTGAATTCAGATAAAATCAAGCTGGGGAAATACTCCAGCTTGATTTTATGTTATTTGAAGACCGATTCTATTGTGCTATGCTTAAAGAAAATAAACACAAATTTGAGGACTTCAATATGAAAATAAAGAAACAAGGTCGTCCTAACACACAAAATATCTTTAATAAACTATTTCTTATTTCATCCATTACAATTATTACGACAGTCATTATTTTAATTGTGACCATTACAAACTACTATTCAGATATTATTATTCAAAAGGAAGTGAATATTAGCACAAGAACATTGGAGAGGGTAGAAGATTACTTTAGTGCCAAAGATGCTGATATTAACAGGGCCATGAAGGAGTTATACAGTAGGGGAGACATGATTGATGATATTTCTTATGCACTTCATAACGGCTATGGTGAGTATATGGAATATCGATTGGATAAGTTTTCCGAAAACCATTCATTTACACCGAGTAATATAGAAATTTATTTTACCAGTTATTTTAGTCATGATAGCGATTTAAATGCAATTAGTTTGAGTTCCTTGGAATACCCCGCTATCGAATATTTGTTAATCAATAATCAAACTCGATGGAGAGAAAGTATTGTCGCTAAAACCACAAAAAATGACCTGTTTTTTGGTATGCACAATGTATATACTGAAAGTTTGCCAAATATCCGTAAGTTTAAAAATACAATCATCAAAAAAATTGACATTAATAACCCTGTGACACTCAAGAAAATAGGAGAAATTTCGTTTTATTATTCAACAGAACAGATGGACGAGATGTTAAATAGGCATGAAGGGGCTCCTGCTTCTTATTTTTTGCTAGATAATGAAGGAACGAGTATGTATGCGCTTAATAAAGGCGTTCCCTTGAGTTTGATAGAAAAGGTAAGTCTTAAAACAAATGAAACGAAGATAAAATGGCAACGTGAAAACTACTATATTAATACGATTGCTAATAGTGGAGATTTTACGTATGTAAGTGTAATCCCTGACAAAGGCTGGACGAAGCTCATGATTGTTAGGGGTACGATGTGGATTGTGATTACGTTACTCATTGCTGTAGCCATTTTAATTTCCTATTCCTTTACTTATAACTATTCAAGGAGAATTACAACGATTATTTCGACTATACGTCAGGTGGAAAATGGAAATCTCCATGCAAGGATTCCGGAATCTAAACATGATGATGAATTATCGAAAATCGCCGTTAATATCAATTCCATGTTAGCGGAGTTGAACAACTATATTGAACAGTTCTATGTGCTAAATCTGAAGCAACAGCATGCAGAATTGAAAGCGTTACAAGCACAGATTGACCCACATTTTTTATTCAATACGCTCGAGGCAATCCGAATGGTGGCCGTAATGGAAGGATCGAAAACTTCCGCCAAAATGACTTTCCATTTGTCCAAGCTCTTTCGCTATTCATTGGAATCAAAAGATACAGTGCCACTGTATACTGAAATTGAATATTTGAATCAATATATCTCATTAATGCAATTCAAATTTCCAAATAAATTGCAAGTGTATTTCGATATTCCTAGTGATATGGAACAAATTATGGTACAAAAATTGATTTTACAACCGATTATTGAAAATTACTTTATTCACGGCTTCAAAAAAGGTCAGTCGGATAATACATTAATTATTCGTGCAGTAAACCTTGGTGACATGATGACACTGCGTGTGGAAGACAATGGAAAAGGAATGACGGAAGTAGAACTTTCAACTATTTTGCGACATATTAATCGTGATGAGGGTGATGAAATGAAATCAATCGGATTAAGAAATATTCATCAACGACTAAAACTAAAATATGGCGACCAATTTGGCATTTCATTAAAGAGTATCAAAGACCAGGGAACGATTGTGACACTATCCATTCCGGTACAGGGGAACTATCATGTATAAGGTATTGTTGACAGATGATGAAAAGTTAATAACTCTCGGACTTCAGGCATTGTTAGACTGGGAGGATTATGGGTTTGAAATTGTCTATACGGCAGAAAGCGGGGAAGAAGCGCTTGCCTATATACAAGAACATCCTATTGATCTTTTGATTACTGATATTATGATGTTGGAAATGTCTGGATTAGAATTAATAAAAGAAGCGAAAAATATCCAACCTCACATGAAAAGTATTGTGCTAACCGGCTATCAAGAATTCGATTATATTAAAGAAGGTTTACGATTAGGCATCGAAAACTATTTGGTAAAACCGGTGGATGAGGAAGAGTTATTGGTGTCTGTTCAAAATTTAGGCCGTAAGTTGAATTCGGCATCTGAAGAAGTAGTGCATATGCCAAACGAAGATTCGATTACACTGATGGACAATACACTTTGGCGATTTCTTAATGGAGAAATTGAAAAAAATGATTGTCTAGAGCGATTAGCTCTTTATAATATCCAGTTTCACGAGCCGTACTATACGATTTCAATTGTAAGTTTCGAATATTTTCAGGACACTGCAGTGACAAATAGGATTCGAGATTTTATAGAAGAACAATATAACGCCGTCTGTCTGTATAGTCCAAACCAAGAATTGATTGTCATCTTTGGTGGGATGAGTAAGCAGGATGTCATCAACCAAAATCATTGTTTAGTGGATAAACTTAGGAATGGAAAATGGGAAACGGGTTCATTTTATGTATCTATGGGAAGAACGATTACCGCGATAGAAGCACTAGAAGAAAGCTTTTTACTTGCTAAAGAGCATAATCTCATGCAGCTATACTTGGAACCTAACGTCCTTATTTCGGATGGACTAGCTATCAATCGGCAGGAGGAAGTAAAAAGGAAACAAGAATTTAAGGAAAGTTTAGTCAAGGCGCTGTTACATGCGGATGAAGCAGTATTAGATATGATTGATATTTTCTTGGATAGTGTGACAAAGAAGTCGAAATATATTTCTCCACAAGTAGCAAAAAAATATGTTTTGGATCTGATGTCCTATATTCATTATTCGATACAGCCTGATGAATTACCACTTTATACGGCATCCGTTGAACGAATGGTTTATGCGACAGCTATTCAGCAATTGAAAGTGATTTTACAGGAGTACTGTCAGGAATTAATGTTAACAATCCAAAATCAAGGTCATATGCGGAGTCCAATCGTCCAAAATGTCTTGAACTATATTCATACCCATTATGATGAGGGATTATCATTAAAAACATTGGGACAGCAATTCCATGTCAATACGATCTATCTAGGGCAATTATTTCAGAAGGAAGTGGGCGTTGTCTTCTCTGATTATATAAACCATTATCGTCTGGAAAAGGCAAAGGAATTGTTAAAAACGACGCATTTACGAGCAGGGGAAATCGGAAAAAAAGTAGGGTATTCTGATTCGACTTATTTTTATAAGCAATTTAGAAGAGTTGTCGGAATTACGCCGAGCGAATGGAGAAAAATCTAAACGTAAATTACAAGAAACGGGTGATAACATATGGCAAATACGAATGTAGAAAGTAAAATTAGTTATCCATTTCCGGAGAATTTTTGGTGGGGGAGTGCGGCTTCTGGTCCTCAAACAGAAGGAGCAGCTCAAATGGATGGAAGAAAACCGAGTATGTGGGATTATTGGCACAGCATTGATCCAGAAAGTTTCCATAATGAAGTTGGACCCGAAAATACTTCTGATTTTTATCATCGCTACAAACAAGATATAGCACTCATGAAAAAAACGGGTCATAATTCATTCCGAACTTCGATTCAATGGTCACGGTTAATACCAGATGGTGTTGGGGAAGTGAATCAGCTAGCAGTTGATTTTTATGGGCGGGTTATTGATGAACTTATCGCCAATGATATCGAGCCATTTATCAATTTATATCATTTTGACATGCCGATGTGTATGCAGGAAAAAGGCGGGTGGGAAAGCCGGGAAGTGGTGGATGCATATGTGAATTTTGCCACAACCTGCTTCCGTTTGTTTGGAGACCGTGTGAAGTATTGGTTCACATTCAATGAACCGATTGTTCCTGTCGAAGCGAGTTATTTATATCAATGGCATTATCCGAAAATAGTCGATTTCAAACGCGGAGCGCAGGTAGCCCACAATACGATTGTTGCCCATGCTAAGGCGGTCGAGGCTTTTAAAAAAATGAAGGTAGACGGGGAAATCGGGATTATTCTTAACTTGACACCCTCTTATCCGAGAAGTGAAGACGTTGAAGATGTGAAGGCTGCCCATATTGCCGATTTAATTTTTAACCGTAGCTTCCTTGACCCGGTGACAAAGGGTGAATATCCAAAAGACTTAGTTGAGATTTTACGAGAGCGAAACATGCTCCCTACTATAGAAGTAGATGATTTAACAGTCATTAAAAATAATCCAATTGATTTGTTGGGCGTCAACTACTACCAGCCGCGTCGTGTAAAAGCGAAAGAAACACCGATTCCGGATGGGGAGGCATTTATGCCAGAGCATCTATTCGATCCTTATATTATGCCGGGCCGGAAAATCAATCCGCACCGTGGTTGGGAAATTTGTGAAGAAGTGATCTATGATATTATGGTCGATCTGCGTGATCATTATGGCAACCTTCCGTTTTTCATATCCGAGAATGGAATGGGTGTGGAAGGGGAAGAGAAGTTTCGCAATGCTGAAGGGTTCATTGAGGATGATTATAGGATTGAGTTTATCCAGGAACATTTGAAGTGGGTGCATAAAGGGCTTCAGGAAGGTGCCAATTGCCTTGGTTATCATTTATGGACATTTATGGATAACTGGTCCTGGGCCAATGCCTATAAAAATCGCTATGGATTAGTAGAAGTAGATTTACAAAAGGACTTAAAACGAACGGTAAAAAAATCGGGGAAATGGTATAAACAATTATCCGAAAACAATGGTTTTTAAGGCTAGGTAAAATTTTAGAGGCGGGGGAATGAAGGGTGAAAGCCTATATGGTATTCGATATTGGCGGGACTTACATAAAATATTCCGTCATGAACGAAGCGGCAGAAATGTTTGCAAGCGGAAAAGTTCCAACTCCTCAAGTTGGTTTGGAGAGTTTTCTGGAGGAGATTAGTGAAATTGTAAACGGGTTCAAGGCTTCGTTTGATATTAAGGGGATTGCCCTAAGTTCCCCAGGTGCCGTAAATACAAAGACCGGGATTATAGGCGGTGCAAGCGCAATTCCTTATATACATGGTGTCTGTATGACGGATCTAATACGAGAACGGACACGGCTTCCCGTAACCATTGAAAATGATGCCAATTGTGCTGCTTTGGCGGAGGGATGGATTGGCACAGCAAAAGATACGAATTATTACATTTGTATTGTCATAGGGACTGGAATTGGCGGAAGCATCGTTATGAATCAATCTATTTTGCGTGGGGCAAATCTGCATGGTGGAGAGTTTGGCTATATGATTTTGAACGACGCGAGCGGGGCATCAGGAAAAAAGGATCTTCAATCTATTTGGAGTCTAACGGCCTCTACCCGAGCACTCGTTACTGAAGTAGAAACGAAAAAATCACTGCCAACTGGGACATTAACTGGGGAAGAAGTATTTCATCTAGCCGAATCAAAAGATGTAGCTGCTCAAGAAAGTATTACGCAGTTTTATAAAAAACTAGCGATTGGCATTTACAATTTGCAATACTCGCTTGACCCTGAAAAAATTCTTATTGGCGGTGGGATTAGTAAACGCAAGGAAGTCATTGAGGGCATTAATGCTGAATTATCGTTATTAAAAGATGATACTTCAACGTTAACGATTGAAGTTGAAGCTTGTCAATTTGACAATGATGCAAATTTAATAGGAGCTTTGTTTCATTACCTAAAAGTCCATGAACCATCAATAATCTCATAATAGGGAGGCAGCTAACTATGTTTGGTGCGATTGAAGCTGGGGGAACAAAATTTGTTTGTGCGGTGGGTGATGAGAAAGGGAATATTATCGAGCGAATTTCGATTCCTACTACCGTACCGCAAGAAACGATGGCAGAGGTCATCGCTTTTTTTGAAAAATATCAACTAGATGCAATAGGTATCGGCTCATTTGGTCCAATTGATATTAATGAAGAGAGTCCAACTTATGGAATGATTACTTCTACGCCAAAATTACCGTGGCGAAACTATCATTTTGTGCAAGCGATGCAAGATGCTTTTTCAGTACCTATTGGTTTCAATACTGACGTGAATGCGGCAGCTCTCGGGGAATCTGTCAAAGGTGCTGCCAAAGGGCTGGATAGCTGCTTGTACATAACGGTTGGTACTGGAGTTGGAGCAGGTGCAGTCGTTCAAGGAAAGTTACTTCAAGGATTGTCACACCCAGAAATGGGCCATATACTTGTTAGACGCCATCCTGATGACAGTTATCAAGGTAAATGTCATTACCATGGCGATTGCTTGGAAGGTTTGGCGGCGGGTCCAGCGATTGAAGAACGTTGGGGCGAAAAAGGGATTGATTTGGTAGACAGGCAGGAAGTATGGGAATTGGAAGGCTATTACATCGCCCAAGCACTTATGCAGTACATTTTGATTCTTTCGCCCAAAAAGATTATTCTTGGCGGTGGCGTGATGCACCAGCAGCAAGTGTTTGAAGCAGTTTATAAATATTTACCGGAGCTTTTGGGAGGGTATGTTGAATTGCCAGAGCTATCCGAGTATATTGTTAGTCCTGGACTAGGAGATGACGCCGGGATTACGGGTTCGCTGTTGCTTGCTTATCAGGCATTTAATCAGGACTCTTCAAAAATCTGATGATTGCCTAGAACAGTCGTATTAAATAAGTTCAATCTGAGAATGAAGTTTTGTGATAGCCTCATTCCTTTATAGTAATAGCCCGTCATGCAAACATAATAGTTTGTGCGACGGGCATTTTAGTGTTTTTTTGACTTTCTTGGACATTACATCTAATGGAGCTAGGAAAGAGCGGACACTTTGAAAATTAAAGTGAATATAATAGTAATACAGGCCATAGATACCCAAGGCACTATCAAATCCTATTTCGAAAGTTTAAGCGTAGGACAGTGAATGCCAAGAAGACAGAATGTAGTTAGTCGATACAATGCTATTCATAATGTCCTTAACGATTGTGGTAATCGGTCTAACAATTAAATAAAAAAGGAGGGAACATTATGGATGCAGATAGACTAAAACAGTATGTTGCATTATTCGGAGGTTGGTTGTCAGCATTGCTTTTGTATTTAGGGACGCTTAACGTCAAATTTGAGTGGTTTGATCAGGACTCAATAACAGCACTTGAAACCTTGCTAATGGCCACAATACCGTTCGCTGTCGCTATGTATGGTGTATACAAAAATAGCTATCGATTAAGCAAAAAGGCAAAGGAGCAAGAGGAAACGTTAAAGAGACACGGGTTGAAGTAATTGTGAAAGGTACCGAGCCCTGAAACAATTTAATGCGAATTCAGAACCCTGCACCAGAAAGTAGTGCCAACGAGCGACTTCGGACTTGCAGATAATAACGGTAGTAAACCTTCCAGCGCTTGCTAGAGCTAAGCAGGCGCTCTTCGTTTTTTTTACTCATTAAACTCTCATTTTCCTCTCAGGTTGCTTTAATCTAGAAACGTTATTCTATAAATGTAGAACAGCTAAAAGAGATTTCAACAAAAAATGGAGGCTATTACTATGTTAACTAACATTCAAATTAAGAAAGCATTATTTCAAAATCAAATTCATGAAAGGTTTTCATTTTCGGTAAACTACCTCGGGAATGATTTTCAAGGACTCTATCATGAAGGTGTTATCAATTGGTTTAATCCACAGCCTTTAAATAAACTAGGGGTCAAGCAATTGCAACAAATTGAATCCAACGTTTTCGATAAAATGCATAAACTTCTTTCATAATTTCGATGTGCGATGCAAAAGAAAAAGTGATTAAAGCTGCTATACCATAATTAGTCAGGACGTGGATCTTTGCATTCATAAGGTACATGGCCTTGGACAGGAAGAAGAGTGCCCGAAGATACCATTTCGGGCACTCTTTTTCCTGTCCATCTTTATCAGACATGGAGGTTTGTAATATACTATAGAAGAAATTTTGACAAGCCTGGTAAGGATTTTTGAGACCACTTGAGAAAAAGGATTAGATTAAACATGATTTTAATATTTTCACCGATTGTACTGTTAGCATGCTTGGTTATTGCCTCCCTTGGCAACACGTCTTCCGTTACATTAGTCGAAGATTCTTTAAGCCAGATAGCAGGAAATATCGCAAAGCAAGCGGCTGGAATTTTCCACGAAGCCGATGCAGATCCAAGTCGTTATTCTAACTTTTGGTATGGCTACTACCATTTCAATCGAAAAATCTACAAGTAATACATGATTGGAATCTTATATAATTATACAGCAGACATGCGTGTCTTCCTTTTCGGGTATGTGGATTTATATGGGGGCGTAAACGTTGGAGAAATTCACGGTCACATTCACACGCTTCTCTACCCCTACGATAACAATCATCGTGTGCTTTGCAAGCGGCATCGACTTCATTGATAGGTGCGCCTGGACCATTACAACCGGGCCCGCACCAGTTATACCCTGGCAAGATGCAAAAACGAAGCCTTCCATTTCCTCTCTGTGACAAAATAATACCTCCCTTAAATTTCGCGAAAATGTGAACTTACAATAAGCTATTCAATTTTGCAAGAGGTTGTATAAACTACTACCTATGCGTTTAATAATCAAAAAAGCACCCGCTCTAAAACAACTTAAAGTTGTTGTTTTTAGAATCAGGTACTTTTTATTAATGAATCTTTAACCGGTTTAATTTTAAATAATATAAATATTCAAGCGTGTTGATTAACCAAAAATAACTTAATTAACTACTAGGCACTACGTGTACAGTTGCTTCTGGACCGCTTTGGATTGAACGACTTCTATACAATAACCGAGCTATTTTTATGCATAGGGATGCGACTGCGCCGCATCCCTATGCATTTTTTTCGGTAATCGTATTGTGGTCGTTCATCCGCAGCGCTCTAAAAACGCAGATACACGAAGTGATATTGCTTTTGGGGACGAGGGAATAGAGGGTTTCTGAACTAGAGAGGGCTGCCAAAGATACAATTTTGGTGGTAGAATCTTTTACCATGGTCTTCTCTATTTTTATTTTGAGAAGTGTCACATTTTAATAAAGCTTGCAAAAATAAAGTTGGAACACCTTTTACATAGTAAAAGAGTGCCCGAAATTGTATCTTCGGGCACTTACAATCTTTATAGAAAGTCATCTATTCTTTTCTTTCCAAGCAACTGCATTTTTTACTTAAGCATTGTAGGTATGCGATAGGCAACTATTCATAATATGATGACCGAAAAAAGTGCGGCTAGAAATGACGAAGTCGTTTCTAACCATGCTTACTCCTCGAGGGAGGAATGAACTGAAATTCCTCCTTGGTAAGTGTGTCTTGAATATTTCGCCGAAAGCGAGCCGGAAATCATTTAGAGAAAAAGATAGTTTTCAAGCCTTTGCTTACATGTAATTTTTTGCAAGTAAAAGGTTAATCAACAGACGTGATAATTATTGATTGTTGTCTATATATGCTTCAGAGGAAATGGCAGTAACTGTTTTTTTGTAGGTTTCTTTAATATCTTCGTCCTTAAGTAAAAATAAGCTAATCAGGTCAATCAAATAAAGAACGCTCAAATCTAAACCAGTAGATATATACCCGGTACGTAAAGGATGTATCGTCCATAAAACGCTTTCGGATAATTGGGTTAGTGGAGTATCGCCATATGCGGTAAATGAGACGACGGTAGCACCGTTACTTTTAGCTTCTTTTACAGAATGTAATAGATCTCTAGTCTGTCCGGAACGAGAAAATGCTAATAGTAAATCGCCTTCTTGGACTAGTGTACTTCTGATAATCATTAAGTGAGGATCGGTTACAGCTTCTGAAGCAAAGCCCATTCTACTTAAACGATAATTTAACTCTTGCGCAGCAAGACCTGAACTGCCTAAACCAAAGATATATAATTTCTTGCTGTTTTGAATTAGCTGCATGACTTCATCCAAAGCTTCTTTTCCACTAAGTCCTTGAATATCGTCTAAAATATCCTCATATTGTCGCTTTAATTTCGTGTCGACTTTTTCATTGCCTACTTGATATGCTTCCCGAGCTAACTTTATTTTCAATTCGACAAAGTTTTTACAAGCAACCTTTTTGCAAAACCTTGTAATTGTCGCTACTGAAACACTTGTCTTGTCAGCGATATCTTTAATATTACTTTGTGAAGCTTCAATCGGTGAAGAAAGAAAATAATCAGCTAAACCTCTTTCTTTTTCTGAGAAGGAGGAATATCTAGATTGAATCTCCTTCAATAGTGTAATCATGTATTACACTCCTTTGATCTCGTCTACAAACCTGCTAGTAATTTGTTGAGGTCTTGAAATAGCCCCTCCTACGACAACTGAGTGAGCGCCAAGTGACAACACTGTTTTTGCCATTTCAGGTGTAAGGATATTACCTTCAGCAATCACTGGAATGCGAATGTTATTTAATATGATTTTAATGAATTCAAAATCATTCTCATATAGTTTACATCCGCTTGTTTCGTTTGTATACCCATAAAGAGTAGTAGAAACACAGTCGAATCCTAAACGTTCGGCTACAAGTGCATCTTCTAAAGTAGAAATGTCGGCCATTAATTGGATATGAGGATGGTTCACTTTGACATATTCAACAAGAGTTATTAACTTCTCACCATGCGGACGCTGACGTAGCGTAGCATCCAAAGCAATCATTTCACAGCCCGATTCAATTAATTCATCGATTTCTTTTTTTGTAGCTGTGATAAAAATCTCACTATCAGGATAATCACGTTTCACAATCCCGACAACAGGTAAAGAAACTTCTTTTTTGATTGCTTGAATATCCTGCAATGAATTTGCGCGAATTCCGACAGCACCGCCAAGTTGGGCAGCGAGTGCCATTTTTGACATTATAAATGAACTGTGAAGAGGCTCATTCTCAAGGGCCTGGCATGAAGCAACCAGCCCATTTTTTATTTTATTTAACATACTTATTCACCCACAATTTCTGTGATTTCATTTTTAATGATTGTAACATGTGGACCATAAATGACTTGGACACCTTTACCTTTTACTATGACACCTTTTGCCCCTGTCTCTTTCAATAAAGCTTCATCTACTTTAGCTGGATCATTGACGCTAATACGCAAGCGAGTAGCACAGCAGTCAACAGCTGTTAAGTTATCAGCACCGCCTAGGGCTGTAATAATTGTCTCGGCACGATCACTCGAATTATCCATTGTTTTTGTTGGAGATTGGTCTGCGTCTTCACGTCCAGGTGTTTTGAAATTAAACTTCTTAATAAAGAATGTGAATAGGAAGTAATACACAAAGAACCATGGGATACCGATAAGTGGGACGATTAACCAGTTGGTCTTATCGTTACCTTGTAAAATTCCGAATAGAACAAAGTCGATAAATCCACCTGAAAATGTTTGCCCGATTGTAATTTGGAAGATATGAGCCATCATGAAGGCTAGCCCATCCAAAAATGCATGCAAAACATAAAGTAACGGGGCAATGAATAAGAATGAGAACTCAATTGGTTCTGTGATTCCTGTTAAGAATGATGTAAGGGCAGCAGATCCCATTAAACCTGCAACAATTTTTTTATTCTCTGGTTTTGCTGTGCGATAAATCGCGTAAGCTGCTCCAAGAAGACCAAACATCATTGTAATAAAGCGTCCGGACATGAAGCGTGATGTTCCTTCATAGAACTTTTCAACAGTAGGATCAGCAAGTTGTGCAAAGAAGATTCGTTGTGTTCCCTCAACAAGTTGTCCATCGATAATAAGTGAACCGCCTAAACTAGTGGTCCAAAAAGGCATATAGAATATATGATGAAGACCGAACGGTCCTAATAAACGTAGCACAAATCCATAAATAAATGTTCCAATGTAACCAGTTGCTTCTACCAATCCACCCATTTTAAAAATACCAGCTTGAACAAATGGCCAGACTAAGAACATCAATACGCCAAGGAAAATGGATGCGAATGCAGAAATAATCGGAACAAATCGTGATCCGCTAAAGAAACCTAAAAACGGTGGAAGTTGTTTCTTGTTGTAACGATTATGAAGAAGAGCGACTAAAACACCAACCATTACCCCACCAAAGACTCCTGTTTCTAAGGTGTGAATACCAAGTACTAAACCTTGTCCGACAGACGCTGGATTATCAACATTGAGAATGCCTGTGATGGACAATAATGCAGAGACCGTTGAATTCATGACAAGGAAACCTAGCATTCCTGCCAGCCCAGCAGTTCCTTTATCACTTTTGGCTAAACCAACCGCAACACCTATCGCAAACAATAAAGCAAGGTTAGCGAAGATAACGCTACCAGCACTTGACATAATGGTGAAAATTGACTGTAACCAAGACACATCCAAGAATGGATAAGCTTTTATTGTATTGGGGTTAGATAAAGCACCGCCAATTCCCAACAGTAAACCTGCTGCAGGTAAGACAGCAATTGGCAACATAAATGATTTACCGAATTGTTGAGCCTTCTCGAAGAAACTATTCATCATTTGTACCTCCTGTTTGTAAATTATTTTCATGTTTATTATAAAAAAAAGAATCTATAAATGCAAGAAGAATTTAAGCGTTTTCAAATGTTATTCGGATAATATTGAGTATTCCACTCTTTAGCGATCATTATTCTTGATAGTAGAAAAGATCGCACTCATTGAGATATAAATTGCGTTTTCACAGAAGCTCACTGCCATTGTATTGGGCTTTTTGCTAGTTTCCAGGGGAGTGTCATTCATCTTTAATAAATCAGAAAAATAAAATACCATTTGACAAATGAGAATGATAACCGTTATCATTACAACTGTATTGAAAATCATTCTCAATCGTCTAATTGAGAATGATATTACACAGACATATACGGAGGGGTACAATATGAGAAAGTTTTATATGTTTTTATTAGTAGCAGTTCTTGCCTTGCTGACGGCATGTGCAGCGGATGATTCACAAGAGAAAGAAGTAAATCCGAAAGAAAATGCAACGGGGCCAGTAGAGGAAAAGACTGCTAGTTATAGCTTGGAAAACGATGGTGTGGACAAAGCAGAACTTGCTGAGGCTATTAGTCAATTTCCAGCAGAGGTGCCGGAGCGTATTATTTCGACATCAGTGCCATTAACAGAGATGTTGCATTTACTTGGGATTACACCGGTTGGGGTACCGACTTCAACAAACCCGATTCCAGCAGACTTTGATGCAATTGATCGTATTGGCTCACCTATGCAACCCGATCTTGAAGTAGTTACAAATCTTTCACCAGATGTGATTCTCGGGGCAGAATCACTTCGTAGTACATTGGATAAAAATTTAGAAGGCATCGATTTACAAACCGCATATTTACCAACAGATTCATTTGAAGACTTAAAACTTAGCTTTAAAGCATTAGGCACTTATTTCAATAAAACTGAGGAAATGAATGCGGTACTTAGTTCGTTATTGGACAAAGAAAACGATTTGATTGAACAAGCAAAGGGCAAGGAATTGCCAAGTGTAATGCTGATGATTGGCACGTCCGATTCGTTCATGGTGATGAGTGAAAGGTCATACTTAGGAAGCTTGGTGAACAGACTAGGCGCGGATAATATTGCAACTTCTGTAATGAAGGTATCTGAAACGTATTCACCAATTAACATGGAGGATTTGGTTGTTGCAGATCCGGATATTATTCTTGTGTTGGCTTCAGGTGATCATGGTGCATCAGAAGACATGTTTAAGAAAGAAGTAGAGAGTAATGATACGTGGACGAAACTGTCTGCTTATCAAAATGACCGCATTGAAATTCTTGATTATAATGTCTTTGGTGTTACATCTATTAAAAACGCAGAGCAAGCACTCACACAAATCGCAAACTATTTTTATGAATAACAGAGGGGCTATTATGACATGAAGAAATCTAGAAGTGGTGTCATTGTCCTTATCACATTTTTGTTGGTGATTGTTGCTGCAGTGATTGCCATTGGCTTAGGCAGTGTGACCATAGCAGTTCCAGAAATCATCCAAACATTATTCAGTTCGGCATCTAGTACGGTGAATGACACGATTATATGGAATATCCGCTTACCACGTGTACTATTGGCGATGATTATTGGTGCCAATATCGCCATTTCGGGGGCGCTATTGCAGGCTGTTATGGGTAATCCATTGGCGGATCCGGGCTTAACAGGTGTAACAAGTGGAGCTGCAGTTTGTGTGCTCATTATTATGCTGGCAGCACCTGAGTACACACAATTCATCCCCATCGCGGCTTTTGTCGGTGGACTTATTGCAGCAACGATTGTCTACTCGTTGGCATGGAGAAGAAATGGTATTTCACCCATTACAATTATTTTATCGGGCGTTGCGGTGAATGCATTATGTGGCGGCGGTATTGGTTATTTGTCCATTATGTATAGTGATCGTTTGCCTGCTGCTGTCCAATGGCTGAATGGTAGTTTGGCGGCAAAAGGTAATAACGCTTTGTGGATGGTTTTCCCGTATGCGGTTGTGGGTTGGATTTTATCCATCTTTGTGATACGTAAGGCTAATGTCATTCGCATGGGAGATCAAGTGGCATCGAATCTTGGAGAGAACGTTACTAAAATTCGTATACTGTTATCTATACTTGCTGTTTTCCTGGCGGCTATCTCCGTAGCGGCAATTGGCATGATTGGCTTTGTCGGTCTTGTCGTGCCACATATGGCTAGATTGTTAGTAGGTTCTAATTATAAATATTTATTGCCAATGAGTATGGCACTTGGGGCTCTTGTGTTATTGCTGGCGGATACGGGAGGACGAACGTTGTTTGCACCACTTGAAATTCCCGCTGGTATCTTGATGGCTGTCATAGGAGGACCTTATTTCCTATACCTAATGAGAAGGAGTGCATTCTAAGATGTTTACGGTAGAGTCGATTTCCATTCGATATGAGCAAAAAAATGTCATTCGTAACTTCTCTTTTACGGTTAATCCAGGAGAAATTGTTTCGATTATCGGGCCAAATGGTTCGGGAAAATCGACATTGCTGAAGGCTGTGGCGCGGCATATTCCGTATTATGAGGGTTCGGTGGAATTGGAAGGCACCAATTTGAAGGCAATGAGTCCGAAACAAGTCGCGCGTAAAATGTGCATGCTTAGTCAGAAAAACCAAGCACCGAGTGATATGACGGTTATCGATTTGATTGCTTATGGCAGGTATCCCCATAAAAAATGGTTTGAGAAATTAAACGATGAGGATCGAGAAATCATTCAGTGGGCACTTGAAAAAACACATTTGACAGCTTATCAGGATCGCACAGTCGCTTCGTTATCAGGTGGAGAATCGCAGCGTGCTTGGATTGCCATGGCACTTGCACAACGTCCGAAGATTTTATTGTTGGATGAACCGACGACTTACCTCGATATATCTCATCAGCATGAAGTGTTGGAGCTAATCAGAGAGTTAAATCGTGATATGGGCATGACAATCGTTATGGTACTGCATGATCTCAATCAGGCATCCCGTTATAGCGATAATATTGTCGTCGTTCAAGCTGGCGAGAAGGCCCTGTGTGGCAAGCCGAACCAGGTCATGACAACTGATATGATTCGACAAGTCTATCGGATGGATGCAGAAATACAATACATATTGTCCGAGCAAAAGCCTCGAATTCATTTGTTGAGCACTGCTAGATAGGCTTATTAACTTAGAAAAAATGGAGGAGTACAACGATGACAAAAGTGATCGATTTAGAAAAAAACAAAGAGAAATACTTACAGTTTGTAGAGAGCCGTAAAAATTTGATTTTGAATTTATTAGATGATGAAGGCAAGCCATTTACTAGCTGTGCACCTTTTATAAAAAAAGATGGCAAGCTCTATATCTATATTAGCCAGATTGCTGACCACTATCGCTTTATGGAGAACAACGACTTTGTTGATGCATTGCTAGTTGCGGACGAGTCGGCAACGAACAATCCATTTGCGACAGAGCGGGTACGTTGGAGTTGTACGCCGAAGAATATCGGCAACGATGGGCAGGAGGAGATTTTTGAACAGTTTAATACCCAATTTGGTGCTAAATTGCTAGATGTTCTGCGAGGCTTAGACTTTTCGTTGTTTGAATTGACACCTTTGAAAGGGCGCTATGTCGTTGGCTTCGGGATGGCGTTTGACTTGGATCTTGACGGAACTATCTTCACGCATGTTGTGGTAGATAAAAAGAAGACTGTTGAAGCGTAAAATAGCAGAAGGAGCTCATGTAATATGACATATTCTACAGTACTACCTATTTGGAATGCGGCGCGACAACGATTTCTCAAAACAGCACAGGCGTTAACAGCTGAAGATTTAAGCTTACGATTAGGTCAATCTTCGATTGGATACTTGCTTCATCATACAGCGGAGGCGGAGTATATGTTTGCCGAATGGTTTTTCGGTAAAATGCTACCGACAGAGGGGATTGCGAAGCCGTCTTTGACGAGTATTGAACAACTGATTGACCTGCTAATTGCTTCGAACGACCATCTACTGTCAGCTATGGAAGAGCTAACAGAAGAACAATGGCATACTAGTGTAGAGTCACGGATGGGGCAGTCGACACCTTTAGAGGCGATTGGAAGATTAATGTACCATACGGGGATTCATGCAGGACAAATTTCGCTCATCCAAAAAAATGGACAGAGCCAAACCGAACAAGGTTAAAATGCTTTAATATTAAACTATTTATTTATTATGTAAAACACCTATTTCTTAACAAGAGAAGGGTGTTTTTTTGCTTTGCGTAAAGAAATAAAAGGTGAATAAAACAAGTTCCTACTATTAAAGGGAAGTGGTTAATTGTGCTTTTATAAAAGTGAAAACGTATATAAGTTATAAAATAAATATAAATTTATTTTTTAATAAAATAACTAAAGGGTGTGATATGCTTTATGACCAATATAACCCTGTTATATGAACGATTTGTGACGCGTTTGTGGTGAACACTTTGTGACGTGAGCCTTTGATAATTGTTTTCGCTATTTTATTATATTAAGATGAAATCTGAACCAAGGGATTTCCCTATAACAACACTTTTTGAATATCATTTCTATTCGTATAGAACATAAGGAAGGGGTATATCCATGAAAATGAAATGGACTTTTTTAGGTTTAATGATTGGTCTTCTTGCCATGTTAGCAGGCTGTGAGCCGGTCATGGTATTAGATCCAAAAGGGCCACAAGCCCAAACAATTGCTGACACTATTTGGATATCGATTGCAACGATGGCATTTGTTGTTGTTGTTGTGTTTGGTATGTTGGCATACATCTTAGTGAAATATCGCGCTTCGAAACAAAGTGAAGACTATGAACCCCCGCATATTGAAGGCAATTCAATTGTAGAAGCGATTATTGTTGGGATTCCGGTTTTAATTATTGTCTTCCTTTCTATTGTCACCGTTAAATCAACATATGCAGTTGAGACGACTCCCAAAGGCTATGAGGATCAAAAGCCATTGGTTGTATATGCATCTTCTTCGGATTGGAAATGGCATTTTAGCTATCCAGAAGAAAATATTGAAACGGTGAACTATTTGTATATCCCGACAGATCGACCGTTGGAATTTAGGTTGTACTCTTACGGACCGATTACGAGCTTCTGGATTCCGCAACTAGGTGGACAAAAATATGCAATGTCAGACATGGTAACGACATTACATTTGGCAGCCGATGTTCCAGGTGAATATATGGGAAGAAACTCAAACTTTAGTGGAAAAGGTTTCGCAGAAAATATTTTTGAAGTAGAAGCAATGTCGGCTAAAGAATTTGATAAATGGGTGGAGGAAGTGCAAGAAAAGGCTACCCCTATTACTGAAGACAAGTTTGAGGAATTATTAGAACCAGGACACCTGGGACGATTAACGTTCAGTGGAACTCATTTGGAATTCTCACCTGCTCCAGAAGGACATGAAGGTGGTCATCATCATGAGAAAGAAACCTCTGATGAACCAAGTCATGAACATCATGAATAATTAGTTTGACGCTAACTAGCAAGGTTGGTTGAATAGTTGTATAAATTTAAGCGTGGATGCCCCTAACATGTGGGTATCTACGTGCATTATAACTAATTCAAAAGGATTTGTTGTTCTGACATTCTTTTCAAAAATCAAGAATTTAATTATCTGAAAGGAGTTCTAAAAGTATGGATTACTTTGATCGATTTGCCATACCTCATCCAAGTCCAGCGATTTACGCATCAATGGTGGCCATTGGTCTTACTGTGATTGCGATTCTCCTGGGATTAACATATTTTAAAAAATGGAGTTACTTATGGCGTGAATGGTTGACGACAGTTGACCATAAAAAAATTGGTATTATGTATCTAATTGCTGCACTGCTAATGCTATTCCGTGGTGGAGTAGACGCACTAATGATGCGAGCACAAACAGCTGTACCTGATAACACGCTATTAGATGCTCAGCATTATAATGAGGTCTTTACGACTCACGGGGTTGTTATGATTATCTTTATGGCGATGCCATTTATCTATGCCCTGATGAATTTTGTTGTTCCGTTACAAATTGGAGCGCGGGATGTAGCGTTTCCTCGTTTGAACGCACTTAGTTTTTGGTTGTTCTTTATGGGGGCAATGCTATTTAATATCTCATTCGTTATTGGTGGTTCACCTGACGCTGGTTGGACTTCGTATTTCCCACTTGCAGGCAATGACTTTAGCCAATCCGTAGGAACGAACTATTATCTACTATCGATTCAGATTGCCGGTATTGGTACATTAATCTCTGGTATTAACTTCATAGCGACAATTTGGAGCATGAGAGCACCTGGCATGAAATTGATGAAAATGCCTATGTTCACATGGACAGCTTTGATCACGAATGCGATTGTCGTGTTCGCATTCCCGGTCTTAACTGTGACGTTGCTGTTAGGGACGATGGATCGTCTATTTGGCACTCACATCTTTTCAATGACCAATGGTGGAATGGATATGCTCTGGGCGAACCTTTTCTGGGTTTGGGGACATCCTGAAGTATATATTCTTGTGTTACCAGCATTCGGTATATACAGTGAGATTATTTCTACCTTCTCGAGTCGTAATCTTTACGGTTATAAATCAATGGTCGCTTCGATCGTTATTATTTCGTTCTTCTCATTCTTGGTTTGGATGCACCATTTCTTTACGATGGGGCAAGGCCCACTGTCAAATAGTATTTTCTCGATTACGACAATGGCCATTGCGATTCCAACGGGAATTAAGATATTTAACTGGCTGCTGACAATGCGGAAAGGGAAAATTCGATTTACTGTACCTATGCTTTATACAGTAGGGTTCATTCCAATTTTCACAATCGGTGGGGTGACCGGGGTTATGCTTGGTATGGCCAGTGCCGACTATCAATACCATAATACGATGTTCTTGGTCGCGCATTTCCACTACACAATTATTCCTGGGGTTGTATTCGCGATGTTGGCGGGTCTTACGTACTGGTGGCCAAAAATGTTTGGCTACATGCTTAGTGAAAAAATCGGAAAATGGTCATTCTGGCTTATTGCGATTGGCTTTAATACCACATTCTTCCCGATGTTCTTCACTGGTTTGGATGGACAAGCACGTAGGATGTACACTTACTCTGAGGCATCTGGTTATGGTCCACTTAACTTGCTTTCCTTTGCTGGAGCGGTCGTACTAGCGATTGGATTTGCAACACTCGTCTACAACGTCTATTACAGCACGCGTTACGCTTCACGAGATATCAGCTCAGATCCGTGGAATGCACGTACGCTTGAATGGGCGACACATAGTCCGGTTCCATCTTATAACTTTGCTAGAACACCCCAAGTGGATTCTATTGAAGCGTTCTGGGATCATAAGAAGGAAGGTAAACCGTTATTCAAGGATAAGATCGAGAAAATTCATATGCCGAATAACAGTGGTATGCCTTTTATCATCAGTTGTATTTTCTTTGTATGGGGCTTCTCATTCATCTTTAGTATGTGGATCCCAGTAATCATCACGACCATTGCGATTTTCGCATGCCTAGCGCATCGTTCATTTGAAAAGGATGATGGTTACTATATTTCTGTGCAAGAAGTTGAAGAAACTGAAAAAGATTGCGAGGTGTTAGCTGATGAAAATAGATAATTCACTTCCTCTTGAATATAAAACAGAACAAAATAGGTTGAATATTTTAGGATTCTGGATTTTCCTGGGCGCTGAAGTGATGCTTTTTGCAACGCTTTTTGCAACCTATTTCACGCTGCAACATCGTACGGGAAATGGACCATCTGGAGCAGAGATTTTTGAAATCACTCCGGTGCTCATAGAGACAATCTTACTGTTAACGAGTAGTTTTACGATTGGTCTTGGTGTACATGCCATGCGTATCGGTAAAAAGAAAGCGATGATGTCATTCTTTGCAATTACATTGTTGCTCGGTCTAGCATTTCTTGGTGTTGAAATTTATGAGTTTACCCATTACACACATATTGGAGCAGGTCTTCAAGTGAGTGCCTTCACTGGTATCCTAATGACAACATTAGGGACACATGGAGCACACGTTACACTCGGTCTGTTCTGGGGATTATTCATCATTTTACAAGTGAAAAAACAGGGCTTGACGCCTAAAACGGCCAATAAAGCCTTCATCTTTTCACTGTACTGGCATTTCTTGGATGTTGTCTGGATTTTTATTTTCAGCTTCGTCTATTTGAAAGGAATGATGTAATATGAGCGAATTATTCCCGCGTAAACAGGTAATGGGCTTTGTCTTTTCGATGGTGTTAACAGCCGCTGCACTGACAGTCTATTTTCTAGATGTGTCATTTGCAGTAGGCATGACAATTCTGTTAGTTACTGCATTCGTACAAGCCGCAGTTCAGCTCGTCGTCTTCATGCATGCTGGTGAGACAGAGGATAAACAAGTGATTTACATGAATATCTACTATGCGGTTGCCATAGCCCTTGTTACCGTCTTCGGTACACTACTAATTATGGTTTGGGATATGTAATGTTAGCAATGAAAAAGGAGTGCCATTTGGCACTCCTTTTTCATTGCACGACACGTATTCCTTTATCCGTTTTATCCTGCATTTCTTCAGTTGCGACAAAAAATACCCCCATAAGAAAGATGAAGATAGCCCCCATAATTGTACCGATCCCGATCCCCGTGATTGCACTGTAGTTGCTAATAAAAAAGCCGTATAAAAAAATAGAAATTCCGATGGTAAGTATTGTCCCGCCGGTATATTTAATGATGTTAAGCATAGCTTGTTTAGATTCCATTTTAACCACTCCCTTACCGCTATTATCACCAATGTTCACAAAGTTGTCAAATTTATTTTGGGAATAGATTTCATCCAACCTTTAGATTCGGTATTTTGAATACGGGGTAGTTAAGTAGGGGGCGTATTAATTATGAATGATTAAAAAGATCTCTAGTGCGAGTGAGTACACGCACTAGAGATCTTTGCTTAGTTCTACTTAGCAATACCAATTCTAAATGTTACTTTGTATTTACATTTGTGGAATAATACAAAGCTCTTTTCATAAAAAGGTTTTTGGACATTCTTTTTTCGAGATTGGTAGCCATGCCCTAATTTATATTGGCTAACTTCCTGTTGCAAGTCAACCATCCGTTGTTTTACATAGTCTTGATTAGTTGTATACATGATTTTTCTCCTTAAGGAGAAGTCCAATTAGATTATTAAGGTGTGGCTAGCACCGTTTCTGTTAGCCTTTTTTCACCTAAATTGTGTTGTGACGACTCCGATTTATTTTTACTTGTTAAATTAGTTGTTTGCTTATCTTTCGATTGCGTTATGATCATTTAATTCTCCTCCTTCAATTTTTTTTACGATTACACTGATAGATTCACATTAGCCAACTGGGGATATCCGTTCCCCAATTGACACTATCCACTTTCGAGAGATTCCTTTTTTAATAACTTTCTTTGCTGTTCCATGTTCATCATCACCAGCACTCCTTTTCTTATTATTGTGTTTATATATACAACACGCAATGCGTGAAAACACCAAACTTTCGCAGAGCATTTATCTGAATTCAGATAAATGCACACAAAAAAGCACACGCTTCTTTACATAAGCGTGTGCTCATAGGAAAAGAACGGCAGTCCGCGCCGTTCCGTATTAATTATTTACAGAAAAATAATTAGCGGTTGGGCACGGAATTACTATACAGTTATGTTTTACAGTTACAAATGTAGTCATCTTCCGCACCTCCATTTCTAATTTGAATTTCTAGCTACTTTAGGATATCATTACCTCTTTCTGAATGTCAACACTTTTCTAAAGAATGGGCTATTAATTATTTGGAAAAGTGATTTTAATCACAATTCAGTTATGTGTGTAATGGTAAAATTTGAATATCTATAGAAGGAAAATAGATTGAGGGTGATTACTTTGAAAAGCTTACGTTCAAAAATTTTATCATTAGTACTATCAATGGTTTTATTATGTACACTTTTAATGTCTATTTTTGGTTATTTTATTAATTATAAATCTGTAGTGGATGAGGTAGGAATCGAACTGATTGGCTGTGCAAATGTTGCAACGTTAGTTGTCGATTGGCAAGATGTTGAAGCGCTGAAAAACAATCCGCAAGACGATCAAGCCTTACAAGTCCTTGAAAAGGGGATAACATCATTTATCAATAAAAAAACATGGTTTAAAGATGCTTTTATTTTAACGGTGGATGATGGTAAAGCTACTTTGTTAGCGGTAGATGAACGATTAAAAGCACAGGGCTATCAAGCGGGGGATAGCTACCACTATGACGAGGCTATTGATAGGGCCATTGAAGCAACAAATAGTATGCAACACCAGATGCCTATGTACTCCGAGGTTTACAACTTTGAAAATAGTAAAAGAATGTCAGGTTATTCGCCTATCCTAAATGATAAAAATGAAATTATAGCATTCATGGGGGTGGATTATCATGGTGAAGTCGTAGCGAATCGTACATGGCCACGAGTATGGATTATTGTAAAGGTCGGTGCTGGTGTGTTCGTATTAGCTACTATACTAACATTATTTGTTGCAAATAGAATTGTGCGTCCGCTAGTGCAATTAAGAAATCAAGCTGAAACCTTTGCAAGTGGTGATTTAACGATTCCAATTGATACGTATATGAAAGATGAGATTGGACAACTGGCCAATAGTTTTGAAAAAATGCGTCAAAGTTTGTTGACTATTTTATTACAAGTAAAGAGTTCCTCTAAACAATTATCGGAGTCCTCTAAATTACTGGCAGATCATTCAGAGGGGCATACAAATACAACGGGTATGATTGCTAAATCGTCATTGGAACTGGCGGTTGAATCAGAGAAACAGGTAGAAGAAACGGTAGTCATATCAAAAGCAATTGACGATCTTGAAACTGGTATGGAAAAAGTGAAGGAAAATGCATTTGATGCGAAAGTACAATCAGAGAAATCCATTCAATTTGCAAGGCAAGGAAAAAATGATATGGCTGTGATGGCTAAACAAATGGGCGCCACGAGCAGAAGTATTGAAAATGCGTTGGCGAAGTTTGAAATGCTGACTGTGAAGTCGAAAACAACTGTGGACGTTATTTCAACAATCTTAACCATTTCTAAGCAAACAAATCTATTAGCGTTGAACGCGAATATTGAGGCGGCAAGAGCTGGGGAACAAGGAAAAAGTTTTGCGATTGTGGCAACAGAGGTGAGAGGGCTTGCAGATCAGTCAAAACAGGCAGCTGATAACATAAAAATCATTTTAGAAGAAATTCAGCTTTACATAAAGGAAGCATATTATGCCTTACGTGATGGCATCGAGCAATTTGATATTGGTAAAGATTTAGTACAGCAATCTGGGCATTCGTTTGAAACGATTTATGCAGCGATTGAGGAAGTATTTGAGAAATTAAATTCTACTTCAAAAGTTGTATTTAGTAGTACACAATTAGTCACTCAGATTCATGGAAGCATAGAAAACGTAACGAAAGGAACGGGGCATGTTGCGGCATTGTCCGAGGAATTATCTACCGCGAGCGAAGTACAAGCTACGATGATTTATCAGGAATTACAATCTGTGAGAAAATTATTTACACTTGCCGAACAGCTCCAATCCACTGTTCAACAATTTAAAATTGACTAGGAAAGTATATTTCTTGTTGTGCGAGAAATATACAGGGCACCCCAACAACTAAAGCAGTGATGCTGTGGAAATCACTACTTTCACATGAATAAAACAACTGGGAAATAATTTTAAATTAGTGATATACATCACAGAATAATTTTTACTACAACTTTATACTAATGACTATAAGATGAGTGGGGTTGAAGGTATTCTTTGTCTCATCTTATAGATTGACCACACAATTTGAAATTCTAGGAGGAGTAATTGATGAGTGAATACGCAGCAACAGTAAGGGTTCCAGAATATCCACCACATCTTAAGCATAAAACGATTTTTGAAACGTTCAATAGCTTAAAGCCATCTGAGGCGATGTTGATTGTCAATGACCATGACCCGATTCCTTTACGTTTTCAATTCGATTCCATGCATGAAGGAAAATATAAATGGGAATATATCGAACAAGGCCCTGATACATTCCAAGTGAAAATCGAAAAAATATAGAATGTCTGGAGTTGATTGCGATGGCAAAAGTTAACGTTATCGATGACAGGACACTCAAGATTGAACTGTCCTTGGAAGATGCAATTACGATGGTGCAACAAGCCGCTGGAGAAGTAGCCCGATTTGCGGGTGAAATCATTACCATTTTTGAGGAGATGCCGAAGTTTAACTATACACATTATTGCTTTTATGCATTTGATGATACAGCACAATTATTTGAAAATTTACTTGGGATTGACCCGAAGCAATATAAGACATTTTCCTTGGATGCGCCAGATGCATTCTTCTACTCTTTATATGGGGGAATGGCTAGTTTATATGAAGAAGCAAAAAAGTCTGTATCATAGGAAACTACTATTTTGTAGGAGATGATTCATTGTGAATCAGCAAATAACGAAAATCGTAGAACTAGATGTTCGTCCTCATTTAACAAAAAAGATTGAGCCTTTCCAGTTAATCATGGACACAGTGAAGGAATTAAACGTAGAGGACATTTTTGTACTCCATGCGACATTTAAGCCAACCCCTTTGTTAGGCGTTTTGAAGATGAAGGGCTTTGTCAATAAGGTAGAGCGTAAAGAAAAAGATCATTGGGTAGTATCTTTTGTCAATAAAAAGTATAAGCATCTCCTTGATATAGAAGACGAGTTAATTTCTTCAGCTAAGCCTTCTGATGGAGAAGTCCTGGTGAGTGAGCCTAAAACGATATCACTTGATAATCGGGGATTGGAGCCGCCGCAGCCAATGATGCGGACGTTAGCTGCTTTAGACCGCAGTCATCCGGGTGATCAGGTGAACATTCACAATGATAGAGTCCCCGTTTTTTTGATTGAAGAATTGAATCGATTGGGTTGTCCTTTTACTGTGGATGAACAGTCTGATGGCTCGGTAAAAGTAGCCATTCGTAAGGTGTAAGGGGGGAGGACAATGTTTCGTCTCCCATTTCTCTTTATTATTACGGGGATGATTAGTTTTTTGCTGTTTCACGGAGCCTCAATTTTTGCGCTATTCGATTGGCTTCAGCAGGATTTGCGGGGGCCAAGTGGCTGGTTTTATACCCATGTATTCGTCCTTGGGTGGGCTACGATGTTGGCGATGGGGGCTGTCTATCAACTTATTAATGTTATTTTGCAGTCAACCATTTACAGCAAACGGCTTGGTTACGCACACTATGCCTGTTTCACAGTAGGCCTTAGTGGCTTGTTATATGGTTTTGTAACAATGAAAACGATGTATATCGCTGCCTTTGCGACATTTGCTTTTATTGGAATACTTCTTTTTGCAGTTAATATTGGTGTTACGTTATGGCGTGCAAACAAATGGGATGCCATTACGATTAGTGCGGCTTGTGCAGTCCTTTACTTAGTGCTAACAGGGCTAATGGGCATGTGGATGGGCGTCAATTTCTATACAGGAAATCGAGCGCAACTTCATGAACACCTATTGAGGGCTCATATTTGGTTGGGGACAATTGGTTGGTTTGGCATGCTGATTACCGGATTCAGTTATAAAATGCTACCGATGTTTTATTTGGCACATCATTATCCGACGAAATTACAATGGGCAACTTTGATCACTTGGAATAGTGCGGTGATGTTCGGGGCAATATCTTTTTTGTTAGGGGGAGGTTTTTGGTTAACATGGTTGGCACTCCTACTAGTGATGATTGCACTCATTTTTTATACTATCCATCTACTTCGAATCAAAAAATATCGGATAAAGCTTAATCCAGGCTACGGCATTCTATGGTCAGTCTATGCGGCGCAATTTTTGCTGCTTTTTGTAGGGGGCATGTTGCTATTCACATTAGTATTTCCAGCTCAATTATTGCATCCGCAATTCGTGCTGTTAGCAGGCTGGGTTTATCTTGGCGGTTGGGTGTCGTTTACGATTCTTTGCTATATGTCGAAAATTATTCCGTTTTTGTGGTGGACGCATAAATATGGCAAGCTGGCGGGGAGACCTGGGACACCGTTAATGGCGGATTTATTGGATGATAAGAAAGTACGTATGGGCGTAATTGTGATTGCGCTATGTCTGTTCGTATTATTCACAGCCATTGTTATCGATAGTAAAAGCTTCATCGCGATGGCTGCCTTGATTTTATCAATTTCTTCCGTTCTCTATATGATTTTGATTGGCCGTGTGTTTAGACAGTAAAAAACGAAGAAGGAATGAGCGCAATGGATATGATTGAACGTATTCGTGAGTTACTCAAGCTTGTTTATGATCCGGAGTTAGGGATTAGCATCGTCGACCTAGGTCTAGTCTATGACATTCAATACGAGGCTGATAAAGTGTACATCAAAATGACGTTAACAACTCTAGGGTGTCCGATGCACGATATGATTACGGGTGGGGTTGATTTTATATTGAAAGATCGCCTTGACATAACTGACGTAGAAGTCGATGTTGTGTGGGAACCGAAGTGGTCACCGGATATGATTTCGGATGAAGGTAAGAAAACATTAAGTTACTTTTAGGGACATGTAAGTAATCGATTGTTATATAGTTCATTCTAAAAAGGATGTGTGGGTCAATGATTGAGCTTATTGCAACAGCTGAATCAGTAGAGCAGGGGAAATCGTTGCTAAGTGTGGGCATCGATACGTTGTACATAGGGGAAGATGAATTCGGTTTGCGTTTGCCGAGTTCTTTTTCGCGTGAAGAAATTGAAGAAATGACCTGTTTTGCCCATCAACAGCATAAGCGGATATGTGTTGCTGTAAATGCTTTAATGCATAATGATCGAATAGAAAAAATTATACCTTATTTAATGTTTTTGCAGTCGATTGGTGTGGATGCCATGACAGTAGGTGATCCTGGCGTCATACATTTGTTAAAAAAACATTGTATTGATGTACCGTTCATCTATGATGCACAAACAATGGTGACAAGCGCAAGGCAAGTAAACTTTTGGGCGCAGCGTGGGGCGGTAGGTGCTGTTGTTGCAAGAGAGTTACCTTATGCGGAGTTAGCATCAATTGCACAACAAGTGATTGTTCCTGTTGAAGTGCTCGTTTACGGAGCAACTTGTATTCAACAATCGAAACGGTCATTAGTCGAGAACTATTTTAGCTTTACCCATCAAGATGGACAACAACAGCCGCTTTTTATCTCAGAGCCTAAAAAAGATAACACGCATTACTCGATTTATGAAGATTGTAATGGCACACATATTTTTGCTACGAATGATGTGAATTTATTGCCACTGCTAGACAAATTGGTTGCTACAGGTTTAACGCAGTGGAAATTAGACGGTATTTTTACAAAAGGACAACCGTTTGTGGACATTGCTAGTTTGTTTGTGGAGGCGAGACGGGCATTTGCGGAGCAACGTTGGACGGAAGAAGTGAGGGAACAGTTAAACAATCGACTTTTGGCTTTACATCCTCATGAAAGATCAGTAGACGAAGGATTCTTTTTGAAGGAGCCGAATGATGTCAAATAGGGAGGAGGTTGACAATGGGAATTACGGCGAAGAGAGTGATTACAAAAAAGCCGGAAGTATTGGCGCCTGCTGGAACGCTTGAAAAACTAAAAACCGCTATCCGTTATGGGGCGGATGCCGTCTATATTGGTGGCAATGCGTATGGCTTAAGAAGTCGTGCTGGAAACTTTACCTATGATGAAATGCGGGAAGGTGTGGCATTCGCAAATAAGGCAAATGCAAAAGTGTATGTGGCGGCCAATATGGTTGCACATGAAGGAGATGTTGATGGGGCGGGTGCATTTTTCCGTACGCTTCGAGATATCGGTATTCGGGCGGTCATTGTATCTGATCCAGCTTTAATTGAAATATGCGCGACAGAAGCGCCAGGATTACCGATTCATTTATCGACACAAGCTTCAGCGACGAATTATGAAACGTTGAATTTCTGGCAATCGGAAGGCTTGGAACGTGTTGTTTTGGCAAGAGAAGTCGGGATAGCTGAAATAAAGGAAATTCGTCAAAAAACGGATATAGAAATTGAAGCTTTTATTCATGGGGCGATGTGTATTTCCTATTCAGGTCGTTGTGTGCTATCGAATCATATGTCAGAGCGTGATGCCAATCGCGGGGGCTGCACACAGTCCTGCCGTTGGAAATATGGTTTGTTTGATATGGAGGAGTCGGGTGAACGTCACTCATTGCTTGGCGGTGATACTCTTGAGGAGTTTTCAATGAGTGCAGTGGATATGTCGATGATTCGTCATATTCCTGATTTAGTGGATAGTGGTATTGATAGTTTTAAAATTGAAGGGCGCATGAAATCAATTCACTATGTATCAACGGTGTCGAATGTTTATCGTCGAGCAATTGATGCGTATTGTGATGACCCGGATAACTATGAGTGTAAACAAGAGTGGGAAGACGAGTTATGGAAAGTGGCACAACGGGAGTTAGCGACTGGTTTTTATTATGGAACACCGACGGAGCGTGGGCAGTTATTTGGCAAGCCACGCAAAATTCAAGCGTATAGTTTTATTGGACAAATATTGGCTTATAATGAAGAAACCCAAATTGCGACCATTCAACAACGCAATCATTTTGGGCTAGGAGATGAGGTGGAGTTTTATGGGCCACGGTTTACACACTCACATCAAACGATCGATGTATTATGGAATGAGCATGATGAGCCGATTGAGCGTGCACCCAATGCCATGATGATTGTGAAAACAAAAGTAACAGTTCCTGTAAAATCATTTGATATGATTCGTAAGAAGAAGTGAATGTAGAAGAAAGTATCCTCTGTGCATGTATGCATAGGGGATTTTCACCTTTGAAAAAAGAAAAAATGAGGGTTGCAGGTCTTTATATTTATGTTAAAATATAATTATAGAATGGTTTGAATAGTCAGAAATAAGTAGCGTTGTGAGGTGTTTGGGATGAGGAAGCTTGGAAAAAAGAAATCGAGCTGGTTAGTTGGTTTAGTTAGTGCGTGTTTGCTCCTGCTAGTTGGTTTTAATGAGCATCCTCCTAAGCAGGTAGAGATGACGGGGATGATTAGTGTTGCCCATCGTGGAGCTTCTAGTTATGCACCTGAAAACACACAAGCTGCTTTTCAAAAAGGACTGGAGCTTGGGGCGGATTTTTTAGAGTGTGATGTTCATCTTTCAAAAGATGGCGAACTTATTATTATGCATGATGATAAAGTAGATCGAACAACGAATGGTAAAGGATTCATCAAAGATTATACGCTAGCTGAATTGAAGGAACTTGATGCTGGAGTGGTATTTGATCCTTCTTTTAGCGGAGAAAAGATCATTACACTCGATGAATTGCTGGATGAGTTTTACGGTGAAATTGGGTTGCTAATAGAGATTAAGAAATCGAGTTTATATCCGGGGATTGAGGAAAAAGTGGTTGCATTATTAGAAAAGCACGGAGATGTAAGCGGTATCATTGTCCAGTCGTTTGATATTGAATCAATGAGAAAAATACATTCCTTGCTACCAGAATTACAGATTGCCATTTTGATGAAGCCGTCTACTCTGCTTCCATCCACTAAACGGATTGAAGATTTAACGTCTTTTGCTACTTACATCAATTTTAATGTTTCGTATATTAATAAGCGAATGGTAGATCGCATTCATACATATGGTGGAAAAGTGTTGGTTTGGTCGAAGAAGGATCAACAATTGATTGCCAAAGCATTTCAATATGGGGTAGATGGCATTATTACAGACTTTTCACAGTGGCCGGTTGAAGAGGCTACTTTTATAGCCAGACAGTAGTCAAGAAAAAAAGAAGTATTCCGCAAGATAGTTGGAATACTTCTTTTTTGTTGTGGCTACTAATTAGTTGACATCATCCACACGAACATTGAAATAAGCATCAATAATCATTTGCATCGTCTTGTCGTTCATGTCTAGATGTTGGACAGCTGTTCCTTCGATAAGGCGCTGTGTATTACTGTCGTCAAAGTTGAATGAGCGAGACAAGTAAGCATTGAAAACACTAATCATGCCGTTTAATTGCTGCTCTTCAGTAGTCAATGTCTGGACATCGACATCTTCTATAATGGCTAATTGATTAAAATTGAGTGCATTTTTAATCATGGTTAACAGATCGTAATTCGTTGCTGGAGATGGATTTGTAATGTTGTAAATGACGCCAGCTTCTGCTTTTTTTGCTGCGAGCGCTAAAATGTCGGCAACGTAATTGACAGGAACAAGATTCGATGTCGCATTTTTACTACCGATGACGTGGTAAATGGTATCAGCATTACTTGCTTTTCGTATAACTCGTCGTTTGAATACATCGAGGGCACGCATGAAGCCATAAAGGGTAAATTCAGAATCAGCTTCTCCTGTTTCAGAGTCTCCAACGATGATCGATGGTCGGAAGATGGACACTGCCATTTGGTCGGCATAGGAAAGGACAAGATGTTCAGATTTCACTTTACTTTCTTCGTATGGATTATGGATTTCCGAATTGATGGGATATAACTCTTCTACTCCATGTGATCGTTTCCCGACAGTGTAGGCCGTGCTGACATAAAGGAACTGCTTCACGTGCAATGTTACAGCAAGCTCCAAAGCATGTTCTGTCCCACCGTAATTGACGGTGAAAAGTTCTTCACGTAATTCCTCATCGAATTTCACAAGAGCCGCTATGTGATAAAAAAGATCAACTTTTCCTGTTAGTTGTTGAATTGTCTCCTCTGATAGTCCACAGAACGGCTGTGTAATATCTCCATGTAATAGCTTAATTCTGCTATCAGCTTGTCCAGCAAGATTAGCGACTAGCTTTTCCGCCTTTTCCATATCTCGTACAAGTACGAATAATGTATGATCAGTTGTTTCGAGTAAGTTATTTAGTAATTTACCACCAAGAAAACCGGTGGAACCTGTTAAAAGAATGGTCAATATTGTTCCCTCCATGAATAGAGGTGAGAATAATCTCCCTCCAATTGCTATTCTTATTATCGCATAGTTGGCGTTATAAGTGGAAAATTAGCCTTCAGTAAAATTGACAGTTTCGCTTCATTCACGTAAATTTAAGGGTGGTAGAGTTGTGCTTATCCTTTATTCAACATGGATTTAAGCCTCTTCGAATTTCAAATACATGATAAATCGTTCACATAAATAAGTGCTTTTAGTATGAGGAGGAAAATGATGATGAAAAAAGCAGAGTTTTTGCCGGTCATTCTCGGCTCTGATGATAATGCATATGGTATGGCAAGGGCCTTTCATGAACAATACGGCATCACAAGCATTGTCGTGACAAAAGGGCATATCTTACCGACAATGCATAGTAAAATTGTAGAAAAGAAAATTTATGAGCGATTAGATGAACCAGAAATATTTGTTCAAAGTATGTTAGATCTGCATAAAGAACTGAAGGACCGTGCTGACAAGTTACTTGTCGTTGCGAGTAATGAAAACTACGCAGAACTTGCAATTCGCAGTAGGGCAGCACTCGAACCACATTATGTTCTGCCATTTATCAGCGAAGAGCTAATGGATCAGGTTGTTTATAAAGAACGTTTCTATGAAATGTGTGAAGAACACGGGCTTGATTATCCGGACACGGTTATTTTCAAAAAAGGAATGGATCCAGAAATGGATTTACCGTTCGGTTTTCCAGTCGTTGTCAAACCTTCGGATAGCATGACGTATTTCAATGCGCAATTCGAAGGGAAAAAGAAAGCGTATGTGCTGCATGATAAAGCAGCATTTACAGATGCTATTCGTAAAATCTATTCATCGAGTTATACAGATTCACTTATTATTCAAGATTATATCCCTGGTAACGATACTGTTATGCGCGTCCTTAACGCCTATGTCGATCAAAACGGCAAAGTACGCATGATGTGCCTTGGACGAGTTGTGCTTGAAGATTATACACCTATTCTTATCGGCAACTATGTAGGTATTATCGGGGAAGAAAATCAAGAGATCTATGCACAATATAAAAAATTTCTTGAAGCTATCAACTTCCGCGGTTATGCAAATATCGATTTGAAATATGATAGACGCGATGGCAAATATAAAATATTTGAATTGAATATTAGACAGGGAAGAAGTAGCTATTTTGTCACTACGAATGGCTATAATATGGCGAAATACCTTGTGGAAGACCGGGTTAACAACAGTGACTTACCCGTTGAATACGGTTCGAACAGTCGACTATGGCACGGTGTACCAAAAGACTTGCTTATTAAATATACGATGGATGAAGAACTGAAAGCCCAGGTCATTGATCGGTTTGCCAAAGGACAGGCAGAGCGAACATTGTATTATCCCGCGGATCTTAGTTTTATTCGGAAATTTAAGTTGAATTCATTTTACAAAGATTACTACAAACGTTTTGAAACGCATTTCAAATTAAAGGACTAAGCAAAACGCCGCATATACGTGGCTGACAAGGTTTGCAACTGGAGGTACTGGTAATGGCTGTACTTGATAAATCGAATCTAGCAGATGTGGGGAGGTACGATGACTTCGTCCGCAATTCACCATACGGTTCCATGATGCAAGATCGTTTGTGGGCAGAAGTGAAGGACGATTGGGGAAATGAGTGTGTCTATCTTGAACAAGACGGCAAAATTATCGCCGCGCTGTCCATTCTTATAAAAAGATTGCCGGGCGGTTATTCCATGCTCTATGCAACAAGAGGACCGGTGTGCGACGTCACGGATTTGGCACTTGTTCAGAAGCTGTTAAAAGAAGTAGATGAAGTAGCGAAAAAGTATAAAGCTATCATGCTAAAGTTCGATCCGGAGATTACCTATTCGGACGAGCTGTATGCTCTTTATAAAAACGCAGGCTTTCATTTAACTTCGAAAGACGACGAGCAGGAAAAACTCATTCAACCACGCAAGAACATGATCCTCTATTTGGAGGATCACGATGAAGAAAGTATTATGATGAAGTTTTCGAAAAAGGGACGCAGTACAATTAGAGGTGCTGAGAAAAAAGGTGTCCAGGTTCGTTATTCGCGTAGCGATGAAGATATTGAACTGTTTTATGAGACGTATCGAACGATGTCGGAACGCAATAATATAACGACGCGCTCAGTGGACTATTTCAAGAAAATCCGTGATTCATATGAAGAAGCAAGAGTTTATATTGCTTATCATGAGGAAGACATTTTAGCGGGGGCATTGACTATCAATTACCACGGCAAAATGTACTATCTGTACGCTGGAAGTACGAATGTCAAACGGAATTTGAATCCCAATCACATTATGAATTATGAAATGATAAAATGGGGTATCGAAATGGGTGCTACCCAATATGATTTCGGTGGTTTTTTTGAAGTGTCGGATGGATTGTATATTTTCAAAAAAAGTTTTTGTGATAAAGACGGTCCAACTGAGTATATTGGAGAGATTGACAAAGTATATAAACCGTTGATGTATAACATCTTAGAAAAGGTCATTCCGATGGTGAAGCGTCTGCGTAAGAAACCAAATCAGCAATGACTTGACTTGAATCAGCTGGAAGCTCAAACTCCCTGCTGATTGGGGAGAAATGAAGTTCAATTTCTCCTTGTCAAGCCTCCGGCGGATGTCAGGGATTTTGAGGGGAGTTAATTTAAGAACGCAGTCTAAAATCGCCGCGTCCTGCGGCAACGACTGCATGACCTACTTCCTGTAGGCCCCAATTCAAAATCCCGACGCAATTACGCCAAGGCGCAATTGATGAAGGAAATTTATAAGTGAAGGTTTTGACAAGTATATGGAAAAGAAAACGTTAGGTATCATCGGTGGCGTGGGGCCACTTGCTACAATGTTGATAGGCGAAATGATTGTCCGCTTGACAGAGGCAGAAAAAGACCAAGATCATGTAGATATGATCATTACCAATAATCCACATATTCCCGATCGTACAGCTTTTATATTAGGGGAAAGTGAAGAGGATCCAGTGCCGGTTATCCTATCAGATGCACAACGGCTGACGGTGGCAGGCGCAGAAATTCTAGCTATTCCTTGCAATACAGCGCACTCCTTTTTTGGACAAATCGAGGAGGGAACAAATCTTCCTGTTATCGATATGATTGGGGAGACTGCGGCCAGGGCTGCACAAGGCGGCGCCAAGCGTGTGGGTATTTTAGGGACAACGGGAACGATTACAACGGGCGTATATCAATCGGCCTGTGAACGGTACGGGATGACACCGATTATACCTGATGCGCATATTCAGTCTGTCGTCATGTCACTCATTTATGATGATGTGAAGGCGGGAAAACCGGCTAATAGTGAGAAGTGGTTCATCATTAAAGGTGCGATGGATCAAGCAGGGTGTGATAAAGTAATTCTTGGCTGTACAGAATTATCGGTTGTTCGACAGGAACTTGGCCTTGGCGATGAGTGCATTGATTCGCTACTTGTTCTTGCAGAAACGGCGATTGAAAGATGTGGCCATACCGTTAAAAAGTAAATAAGACGTCTGGAGGCGAATCGTTGCTTCTAGGCGTTTTTATCATTAGTACGGGCAGATGTGATACACTGAAAAGACTAGAGTGAAGGTGGGGATAAGAATGTCCTTCTTAGAAAAAATGGATGATCAGTTCAAAAATAAGTGGAAGTTCGAGCACGAAATGCCAATCCAAACAAAATTGATTCCAGAGATGTTGGCAGGTAAAGATATCGTTGCGGAGTCACCGACAGGTTCGGGTAAGACATTGGCTTTTGTCTTGCCGATTTTACAATTGGTGGATGGCGATAAAAAACAGACGCAAGCATTGATTATGACGCCATCACAGGAGCTGTCGATGCAAATCGTTAATGTCATTAGGGAATGGGTTGAAGGAACAGGAGTCACTGTTACTCAACTAATTGGTGGGGCTAATATGCAACGCCAAATTGAGCATTTGAAAAAAAAGCCGACGATTGTTGTTGGAACACCAGGTCGTTTAGCTGAGCTTGTGAAAGTAAAGAAATTGAAAATGTATGATATTCGTCATATTGTACTGGACGAAGGAGATCAGCTCCTATCACGTGATCACCGTGTAGTTGTCAAAAATATGATTGAAGCAGCAAATCCAGACAGACAAGTCATTGCTGTATCTGCGACTATTACAGAGGAAATCGAAGTAGTTGCCAGTAAATTTATGAATAATCCTGTTCGTATTCAAGTCGGTGCTGAAGAAATGCCGAAATCGGGTAAAGTCGTCCATTCATTTGCGAAGACCGATGTACGAGATAAGACGGACGTCTTACGAGGAATTTCTCATTTAAAAGGAATCCGTGCTCTTGCCTTTATTAATAATGTCGATCAGCTTCGGATGAAAGAAATGAAGCTCAAGTACAACGAGGCACCAATTGCGGTTCTTCATTCCGAAATGAAGAAATTCGAGAGACAGCAAACATTGGACAGTTTCCGTAAAGGTGAGTTACGTGTACTAATCGCGACGGATCTTGCAGCACGTGGGTTGGATATCGAAGGGTTAACGCATGTTATCCACGTAGACGTGCCTCATACGATTGAGCAATACTTACACCGTTCGGGTCGAACAGGACGGGCAGGCGAAGACGGAGAAGTGTTAACGTTGTTGTCCTATGCAGAAGAACGTGATTATCGTAAACTGACTAAAGGTATTAAAACAGTTCAGAAAGTATGGTATAAAGGTCAGCTGACAGAAGGTAACTCGAAGACGGTTGGCAATGTTAAAAAGAAATAATGAAAAAGGGCTCTCCTGTGAATCGGTATGGATTCAGAGGGGAGCCCTTTTGTCGGATTAGATTTCAGTTAAAATAATTGGTGCTCCTTTTGTGACAATTACTGTGTGCTCGATTTGAGCAACGAGGGAATTATCAGGTGTGACGAATGTCCAACCGTCACCTAATTCGATAATATGCTCAGCTTTCTGTGAGATGAAAGGCTCAACAGCTAAAACCATACCTTCTTTTAGCAGTGTTTTATCGGATGGGTCAAAATAGTTTAAAATATGTTGGGGTTCTTCATGGAGAGATTTACCAATGCCGTGACCCGTTAAATTTTTAATAACTGTCAGTCCGTGATTTTTTGCTTCGCGCTCCACAGCTTTACCGATTCTATTAAGACTAGAACCTGCTTTGACATTTTTCATAGCGAGCTCGAAGGCACTTTTTGCCACGTCGCAAAGCTGTTGTTTTTTTTCATCAGGTGTTCCAACAACAAAAGAGATACCTGTGTCGGCAAAATAGCCGCCGTAAGAGCCAGAGACGTCAATATTGACGAGGTCGCCGTCCTGAATAACGCGAGCGCCTGGGATGCCATGGGCAACTTCATTGTTGACACTGATGCATGTATAACCAGGGAAATCGTATTGATCGATTGGTGCAGAAACGGCACCTTTTTCTTCAAAGAGACGTCCACCGAGTTCATCAATTTCCTTTGTTGTTTTACCTGGAACAGTCGCTGCTTTGAGTGCTTCGCGGATTTCCGCAACGATTTTGCCGATTTTTTTTAACGCTTCGATATCCTGTTCAGTTTTTGCAATCATTATGCACAAATCCTTTCTGCCGTTCGTTTTTTCTATATTACACTATATCATATTGCAACGCGGAAAAAAGCCTGCAAACCATTTTAAAGTTTGCAGGTTGGTGAATTACTTTTTGGGAATCCTCACATCTGTACTTTTCTTATTGGTAAGTATTTTTCGTACAATTGGATAGACAATAGGTGCGACTTTAATAGCTGTTTTAACTAATTTACCAAGATTCAAATTCATCCTACTCCTAAGAACAATATTTGTTAGTCAATTCCCGTGTTTCAAGTGTGTTAAACCTTATTTTAATACCTTGACGCCCTGAATGACATTCCAAATCACAATGATAATGAACAGCAGCCCATAGATTAACATGAAAAGAAAGGGGGTTAGCTGCCAAAAACCAAACCCCAAGTCTTCACCGGACATGCCACTTATGCGGGTTGTAAAAGAAAACATTGAAAAAGAAAAAATAATTAATCCTGCAATTAGTAATACAACAGGAACAAGATGTGATACAAGAGATCGTTTAGCATGAAATTTAATTTCTCGGTCATCAGTAACAAAATAAATAATGACTGGTAGAAGTAAAGGGGCTAAAAAAACACTGAAATAGCATAAGGAAGCCAATAGTTTATTATTTTGCAAAGGAATCCCTCCGTTGTCCATCAATTATACTAGGTTAATTAGTATACCTGTTAATTATCTTGCTTAAAGATTCACTATCTTATACAATGAACTAGATAATTGAATAACTCGAACCACAAGGGGGGCCTATTTTGGCTGAGATTGGACGATTTGTCCTGACCCTTCGAACCTGTAAGATTATTCTTGCGTAGGGATGTGGATGGTAATCGTCATATTTATGATGTCCCATTCTATCCGGGATGTCTTTTTTTATGCCCACATTCCTACGCCAACTAGAAGGAGGAAGAAATTTGGATCGTAAACGTCTGCAGTTTTTATTAGAAGTAGCCATTTTAGGGGCAATTTCATTTGTGCTCGATCAAATCGGCTTCAAAATGCCACAAGGTGGCTCGGTTACATTGTCAATGTTGCCGATTATCGTCATGGCATTTCGGTGGGGGATTCTTGGTGGTATGTTGACGGGATTTGTATCCGGTTCTTTACAGGCTCTAATGGGTGGCTATATTTTGAATCCAATACAAGCCACACTCGATTATTTTGTAGCTTACGCACTGGTTGGCGTCGCGGCGGTTACACTTGGTTGGCTGTTGAGTAGCAAAGCGAAAAGTAATAAAGGGTCGATGGTCACGGCGATAGTTGTCGGGACGATTATCGGTGGATTACTCCGCTACCTCATCCATTTCATAGGGGGAATAGTGTTCTTTGGTTCGTATGCACCCGAAGGGCAACCGGTTTGGCTTTACTCACTTGTATACAATGGCAGTTATATGATTCCTGCAATTATCATATCAGCCATCGTCGCCTCGTTATTATTCACATCAGCACCACGTCTACTTCAACCTAAATAAAAATCGCCGTTCTTCTCAAAGGAGGAACGGCGATTTTTCTATTTAGCGGATGTTAGCTGTTTTCTTTTGAAAAAAATAACGGCGGCAATGGCTGCTGTTAGAAACAGTGCTGCAGCTGAAACAAATAATTCATCCACACCGTTTTTCACTGCAATCCCTATAAATGCCCACATGAAGACACTGCTGAGCGCTATATCAGCATGATGGTATAGGAAATGGAATGCAATCGCAGTAGCGAAGGTCAAATAAATGACTGTCCATAATGGATCACTTAGTCCCCAACCAGACCATTCATGTAGTGTCAGGACATAACTGACATTAGCAATAGTCACTACAAAAATCCAACCAAGGTTAATGGCAATCGGAATTCTGCCGAACAATTGGTTGTCTTTCTTTGGATAGGAAAAATAAATGCCCAGTAGCACGGCAAGTAGTAGTGCCATAAAGACAATTGTCCAATTAAAGAAGCCGTAATGCCAAAGCAGAAGCCATACGATATGGAGCAGACAACTAGCTACAAACAGGGTAGCCCTCCAATTTTGTATTGTCTGGTTAGCATTGAGGTTATTGTGTCTAAAGCCGTACAGCCAGAAGCCGAGCAACACATAAATGATTGCCCACAGTGCAAAGGTATATCCTGCTGGCATAAAAAGCACTGGTAACCTATTTGCGATTTCTACGGTTGTGTTTCCGTTAAAAGTTGTACTATTTGCTGCTACATTGACAAGGACAACTGCAATGAGCGAAAGGGTCATCATCATAATTCTATACATATTCAAATCCTCCTATTGAATAGTATACATAGGAAAGGCCGAGCTTGCGAAAGAAAGTATGAAGTTTCCGTCACAATTTAACTTGAATCAGCAGAAGCCCCCTGCTGATTAGGGGAACTCAGACTAAGAACGCCGCGTCCTGCGGGCGCAATTCGAAATTTGGACACAATTACGCCAAGGCGCAATTGATTAATTTCTGCCGAAGTTTCATGTTATAATAAAAGGGTGTTTTTAGAAAATTTAGAACGGTCCAAGGGGGAAATAATGTTGACACAACAAACGTATTCTGAAGTATGGGATCTGGATGTATTTTTCGAAGGTGGAAGTGAGTCGCCACAATTGCGCACGCACCTGGATGATGTGAAGGAAAAGCTCAGTTCATTAGAAGAAGCAGCTCGTGCATTTCAAATTCCAGTGTCAGCTGTTGCGGCAAACGAAGTGGCAAATCTTATCGATTCGATAAAAGATGTGGCGCTAAACATGTCACAAGCAGGTGCTGTTATTGGCTGTTTCCTAGCAGCTAATACAACAGATAAAAAAGCATTAATTCTCCAAGGGGAAACGACTACGCTTAGCGCAAGGTTCTCGACAGTGATGTTGAATATTCAGCAAACACTGGCAAAAGCGAATGAGGATATATGGCAAGAGCTTATGGAATCGGATGAGCTGAAGGAATTTGCATTTGTACTTAATGAGTGGCGCGAAGAAGCTGCTTTGAAATTATCTGAAGAGGAAGAAAGTATAATCACAGCCCTAAGTGTTGATGGTTATCATGGCTGGGGACAATTATATGACTTACTTGTCCGAGATATAAAGATTAAAATCCAAATAGATGGTATGGAAAAAGAACTGTCAGTTGGGCAAGCTAATAATTTAAGTTCACACGCGGATGCTGATGTTCGAAAGCGGGCATTTGAAGCATTAGAAGAAGCATGGGGAGCGAAAGAAGATTTCTTTGCTTCTGCACTAAATCGTCTTGCAGGATTTAGACTTGCGGTATATAAGAAACGTGGCTGGGACTCTGTCTTGAAAGAGCCGCTTTTGCGTAACCGCATGAGCGAAGAAACGCTAGATGCAATGTGGAGCGCAATTAGTGCTAGCAAAGCACCATTTGTAGAATACTTGAACGTTAAAGCAAAAATGCTTGGTACGGAAATGATGAATTGGTATGACATGGATGCACCTGTGACAGCTTCGACGAAGAAGATGGACTACCAAGCAGGTGCACAATTCATCTTGCAACATTTTGGAGAATTTGGTCCTGAGCTAGAAGCGTTCTCAAGAAAGGCATTTGAAGACAGCTGGATTGAGGCGGAAGATCGCCCTAACAAACGACCAGGTGGTTTCTGCACGGGTATGCCGATGTCCGAGCAGTCACGTATTTTCATGACGTATAGTGGGACGATGTCGAATGTTGCAACGCTTGCCCATGAACTTGGTCATGCGTTCCATTCTTATGCGTTACGTCCGGTTCATTGGATGAATCGGCAATATGCAATGGGCGTTGCGGAAACAGCATCGACATTTGCGGAAATGATTGTTGCGGATGCAGCTGTGAAAGCAGCAGCAACGAATGATGAGAAAATTGCATTGTTAGAAGATAAAATTCAGCGTAGTGTAGCATTTTTCATGAATATTCATGCGCGATTTTTATTTGAAACAAGATTTTATGAGGAAAGAAAAAATGGCATTGTTTCTGCAGACAGACTGAACGACTTGATGGCAGAAGCACAGCAAGAAGCTTACGGGGGGGCACTGGACGCAACACATCCACACTTCTGGGCATCAAAGCTCCATTTCTATATTACAAGTACGCCGTTCTATAACTTCCCTTATACATTTGGCTATTTGTTCTCGTTAAGCATTTACGCTAAAGCGTTGGAGGAAGGCCAAGGATTTGAGCAGAAATATATAGCGCTACTACGCGACACAGCGGTAATGAGTGTTGAGGATCTTGCGATGAAACATCTTGGTGAGGATATTTCCCAGCAGGAGTTTTGGGCAAAGGGAGTAGCATTATGTGTGAAAGACGTTGAGGAGTTCTTGGAACTTACTTCGGTAAAAGGGTGAATAGCTATTGATTTTGCTTGAAGGAAAAACTTGTTATTTGCGAATATTGACAGAGGAAGACGCGGCGCTCTTCACGGAATTGCTTACTGCTAATAAAGACTATTGGTCTGTTTTTGAACCACGCCATGAAATGAGTTATTTTAATGTTGCTGTTCAAAGGGAGAAAATTAGAGAGTCCATTTATCAGATGCGAGACAGAAGAGAATATAACTTTGGTATTTTCGATACCAATTCAGGAAGGTTAGTTGGGCATATCTCGCTATACAGTATTAAAAGGCTGCCCTTTTCGAGTGGTTTCGTGGGCTATTCGATTGATGAAAGAGAGATAGGGCGGGGACTTGGAACAGAAGCGGTTCGTCTTGTCACTAATTTCGCATTTGGAAAAATGGCCTTACATCGAGTAGAAGCATTCGTTTCACCTCGCAATATCGGCTCTATGAAAGTTCTAGAAAAGGCAGGCTATTGTCAAGAAGGTTTGATGCGCAAGCTACTCTATATTAACGGTGTTTGGGAAGATCACTATATGTATGCAACAATCGAGGACGATTTTTGAAGGGGTAAGAATACTTTGCGAAAATGGGCAGTAAAGATAAAAAGCCGATACCTGTAAAAAAGGTATCGGCTTTTGTCTAGCTATAGGCGCCAGACGTTTTCATTTCTTGTCTATTTCCCGGGGAATAAGTCGATTAGTTTTTCGTTGCAAAAGCATAGCCATCGACAATTATATCGAGTTTACCCGTATCTGGGTGGGCAACAAGTCCGTGAATCGGTACTGTTGTATCCATTAAAGGGTGATTGCGGACGATATCCACACTCATTCTGACACTTTCTGTCACATCACTAAAACCATGAAGCCAATCTTCCATGTCGACGCCCGAATATTGTAGTGTTTTGAAAAGGTTTTTATCAATTCCTCGATCAACCATCTTATCGATAATTTGATTTGTGTTAATGGAACTCATTCCACAATCATAATGTCCAACGATAAATACCTCATCAGCTTGTAATTCATAAATAGCCAACAGCAAGCTTCGCATAATTCCACCAAAAGGATGGTTTACAATCGCGCCAGCACTTTTAATGATTTTGGCATCTCCATTTTTTAAGTTCATAGCTTTAGGTAACAATTCAGTTAGCCTTGTATCCATACAAGTCAAAATAACGATATGCTTGTCCGGAAATTTTGTTGTCGCATACTGTTCATATTGTTTCTCGATGACGAATGATTCATTAAACTCAAGGATTGTAGAAAGAATTGTCATAGTATAACCTCCAGTAACTTTGATTAGTCCTATATTACAGAAAAAGATGCAAAAAGAAAAGAGCTGCCTAGATGGCAACTCTTAAAATTTGTTTTCTGGTTTTGGATCAATTGTTACTGAGCTGCTAGAATCGAAAGCGCTCGAAAGATAGTGCATCGTAAACGCTGCTGCCAAACCGAGGCAGACTGCATAACCGATGACTGTAGTGAACATTAAGCCCATGTATAAGACCCCTCTCTACAATGATAGTTAGCCTCAGCTCTCATTATACAGTATAAAGTCTTTTTTTTTAAGGGGTAATTTAAATTAAGTCATGAATTGTGAAGTTTTTTAGAAGGCCCAATTGCCTGCACGGAATACTGGCTCAGTAGATCCATCGTCGTAGACTCCATCAATATCCATTTCTTCAGAGCCAATCATGAAGTCGACATGAGTGATACTTTGATTCAAACCGTGCTGTACAAGCTCTTCCCGGGACATCTGTTTGCCGCCCTCGATACAAAAAGCATAAGCACTGCCAAGCGCAAAGTGATTCGAAGCATTTTCATCGAACAGTGTATTGTAAAATAAAAGTCCCGATTGTGAAATAGGCGATGCATGTGGCACAAGTGCGACTTCACCAAGATGTTTGGCACCTTCATCTGTATCGATTAGACGTTGTAAAACTTCTTGACCTTGTTCAGCTGAAACATCTGTTACACGTCCATCTTTAAAGGTGATTTTGAAGTTATCGATGATGTTTCCGCCGTAACTTAATGGTTTTGTGCTAGATACATAGCCATTGACGCCAGTTTTTAATGGCACAGTGAAAACTTCTTCAGTTGGCATATTCGCCATGAATGTATGTCCTTTTTCGTTGACACTGCCTGCACCACACCATAGATGACCTTCCGGTAACTCGACTGTTAAATCAGTTCCGGGTGCTGTGTAGTGAAGTTTATGGAAGCGCTTGTTATTTAGGTAATCAACTTTAGCGTGTAAGTTGTTGTCGTGGTCAATCCAAGATTGAACTGGATTGTCTTGGTCTGCACGAACAGCTTTGAAAATAGCCTCCCATAATGCAGACACTTGTTCATCTGCTGGAAGATCAGGGAAAACTTTGGCAGCCCATGCTTCGGAAGGTGCTGCAATAACTGTCCAGCTAATTTTGTCAGACTGGACATATTGACGGTACTTATCGAGAGCCTGACCAGCGGCTTTTTGGAAATCGGCAATGCGTAAAGGGTCAATCCCTTTTAAAAGATCGGGACTTTGAGAAACGATGCTCATGAATGCCGCGCCTTTTTCTGCAAGTTGTTCGCGCTCCATTACTTTCCATTCTGGAAATTCACCAAAAGAATCAGCTGGCGCTTTTTCATAACGTAAACGGGAAATGACATCATCAGCCCAGTCTACAAATACGTGACGAGCTCCTGAATCATAAGCCTTTTCTGTGATGACGCGAACGAATTCGGCTGCTTCAATTGAAGCGCTGATATAAAGATATTGGTTTGGTTGAATATTGACGCCTACGTTTACTGCAAGTTCTGCATAGCGGGACAATTGTTGTTCAAAAATCGACATGAATGATTGCTCCTTTCCTTACTATTCATAATAATACCAAGATAACTATCTTGCCTGCAACGTAAACATTATTTGACAGGTTAAGACGGTTGACTAGAACTTACTACATTTATTCTATGGCTCTTCCTAAAGAAATTAAGAAATATGCCGAAATAAGAAGAAGAATGGAATTATTGGAGGTTCAATGTATGGATGTATCAACAGTTTTTGGGCTAATCATAGGTATTGTTGCACTTTTGGTGGGAATGGTTATGAAAGGTGTTGCACTAGGCAGCTTGTTTAACGTAGCAGCCATCCTCATCATCATAATGGGGACGATTGCGTCTGTTGTTATCGCTTTCCCGATGAATGAATTGAAACGTGTACCTAAACTTTTTGGTGTGATTTTCAAAGAGCAAAAACTTGCATCGGATGCTGATATTATCCGTATGTTTTCCGGCTGGGCGGACGTCGCTCGACGAGAAGGATTATTATCGCTCGAGGCAAAGACGGACGAGATACAAGATCCATTTTTAAAAAACGGCCTTGGTTTAGCAGTTGATGGACAAAATGCCGATTATATCCGGGATGTTCTGAGTGAAGAAGTCGATGCCATGGAAGAGCGTCATTCAGCCGGATCTCTTATTTTTTCACAAGCAGGCACATATGCACCTACACTAGGGGTTCTAGGAGCAGTTATTGGACTAATCGCAGCACTTAATAATATGAATGATATTGATGCGTTAGGAGCTGCAATAGCCGCTGCGTTTGTAGCCACATTACTTGGTATATTTACCGGATACGTTCTTTGGCATCCATTTGCCAATAAGTTGAAACGTAAATCGGCTGATGAAGTTCGTCAAAAAAAGATGATGGTTGAAGGAATCCTCTCTGTTCTTGAAGGGGAAGCACCACGTGTGATCGAGCAGAAGCTAGCATCTTATCTATCAGCTAATGAGCGACTTAAATTAAATGCTAAAAATGATGATGGTAAGAAGGAGGCGAGCCGGTTTGCGGAAGAGACGTAAGAAGAAACAAGAAGCTCATCATGTTAATGAATCCTGGCTTTTACCATATGCCGACCTTCTGACTCTTCTTTTCGCGCTTTTCGTGGTGCTATTTGCATCTAGTTCAGTGGACGAAGCCAAATTTAGCAAGATGTCATCAGTTTTTAATCAGATTTTTGATGGTGGCTATGGCATGATGGATAATGCGACACAAACAACTGTGCCTATACCAAAAGATTCAATCGGTTCTAACGAGGAAAATACATCCTACTTGGAAGATCAAAAGTCACTTAGCGAAATTCAGGGAAACTTGGATGAGTATATTGCAGTGAATGAGTTGGAAAATCAATTTGCAACAAAATTGACGGATGAGGGATTGCTTATCACAATAAGAGATAGTATTCTTTTTAGTCCAGGTAAAGCGACAATCCGTGAAGAGTACAAATCGATTGCTGGCGACCTTACTGACCTACTCGTATTTGATCCGCCTCGCCAGATTGTTATAGGTGGACATACCGACAATGTCCCCATGTACAATTCTGAATTTCAATCAAACTGGGAACTTAGTGCGATTCGGGCCGTGAATTTTTTAGAAATTCTCGTTGAAAATGACAAAATTGATCCACTACTCTTTAGTACAAAAGCGTATGGGGAAAATTTACCGATCGCATCAAACGACACAGCAGAGGGCCGGGATAAAAATCGGAGAGTAGAAGTACTTATTCAGCCACTTGTGCTCAAAGATGGAACTTCATTTGAATAGTAAATTCATCAAAAAAATTCACCCGTAGAAATATCTACGGGTGAATTTTTTTGAATTCAATCTACTCATCTAGTTATTTTCTTAATGAACCAAGCTCTGCAACAATGGCTTGCATTTCATTAGGTGTAATTGTGTCACGTTTCATGACCATTTCGTACATATAGTGCAAATCTTCATATTGTGAGGTACTAAAATTCTCCGCTTTCATTGCATCAACATTGACCATACGAAGTTTTTCTTTAATCTGTTCAATCATATACATAACGTTTTCTGGCGTTGGGTTAGATAAATCCATGAATGTTGTCCACCTTTCATAAGCTTGGAACTTATCATTTCATTAATCCAACGGAGTGTCAACTGAAAGTTAAGCGGCTTTCTTTGCATCGGCCTTTGCTGCTTCCTCTTCTTTCATTTTTACATGGAAACGTTTTGTTTCATAGACGATAACACCAGATAAGCCAAGCAGTCCGATTAAGTTCGGAATTGCCATGAGCCCATTCATGACATCAGCGAATGTCCATACAATGTCGAGTGTTGCTGTTGCCCCTACGAAGATAAAGCCGACAAAGGCAATACGATAAAATCGGACATACTTTTGATTTGGCACGAGGTATTGGAAACATTTCTCGCCATAGTAACTCCAGCCTAAAATGGTGGAAGAGGCAAAGAAAATTAGGCCGATAGCAACGATGTATGGCCCAGCACTACCAAGGAAAGTACCGAATGCTGCGGCAGTAAGGTCACCTGCTGAAATCGATGGATCTTTCCATTGTCCAGACATAACAATCGTTACACCTGTAATTGAACAAATAATAATAGTGTCAAATAGTACTTGTGTCATTGAAATAAGTGCTTGACGTCCAGGAAGATCCGTTCTGGCAGCCGCAGCGGCGATTGGAGCAGAACCAAGGCCGGCTTCATTGGAGAATAGACCACGGGCAACCCCGAAACGAATAACGGTACCGATAGCTCCACCCGCGAGTGCCTGTCCACTGAATGCATCTGAGAAAATGAGTCCAAATGCAGCAGGAACCAGGTTAAAGTTCATGACAACGACAATGGCACCTGCGATAAAATAGAACAATGCCATGATTGGAACGAAAAATGCTGTCACTTTACCAATTGATTTAATACCACCGAGGATAACTAACGCTCCGAAAATGAGGAGACCGATACCCGTAGCCCAGTGTGGAACATTGAAAGTAAGCTTCATGACGTCGGCAACTGCTTTTGCTTGCGTACCATTCCCAATACCGAATGCTGCAAGAGCACCGAATAGGGCGAAAAGGATACCGAGCCATTTTTGTTTCAATCCATGCTCAAGGTAATACATGGGTCCGCCGGCCATTTGGCCTTGTGAATCTTTTACGCGGTATTTAACAGCTAAAATAGCTTCTCCGTATTTTGTTGCCATCCCGAAAAACCCGGCTAGCCACATCCAGAAAATTGCTCCTGGCCCCCCCATGACTACGGCTGTTGCTACTCCGACGATATTTCCGACTCCGACTGTTGCAGCCATAGCTGTCATAAGTGCTTGGAACTGTGAAATATCTCCGTCTGCTTTTTTATCATGGTTTTTTGAAAAAACTTGTCTTAATGAATACGGTAAAAGCCGTACTTGAATAAATCCTAGTCTGAATGTCAAGAAAATACCTGTTCCAACGAGTAGTATAAGAAGTGGCGGCCCCCAAATAATTCCACCAATCTTATCTAAAAAACCTTGTACTGCGTCCATTCCCTTACCCCCTTTGTGAGTTTGACAGTTCTTTAACTAAATTTTAGTAGAATGCTTTTTGTAAACGCCCCCTTTCGCTGTATTAAATAAATAGTCCTAATGTTAATATTCCGAAAGTTTACAACTTTCGTCAAGTCTTTTTTTTATTAACTGACTATATTGTTTGTTTATCTTTGCTTCAGGGTATAATGATGTATGCGAATTAGTTGAAATTGGAGGGTTTAACATGAGTAATAGTAAATTTGGTAAATTTATTATTCTGGGAGCGCTTGTCGGTGCAGTTGCAAGTATGTTTGACAGAAGTACGCGTGAACAGGTGACAATAAAATCGAAGGGGCTTGTCTCCGAAATCGCTTTTTATTCAAAAAACCCGGATATCTTAAAATTCAAGGTGCAAGAGAAAACAGACAAGTATCAATCGCTTTATGAACAGTTAGCAGGAGATGCCGCATACATTAAAGCGCAGGTTGAAGAGTTAAAAACGTTAACACCGCAAGTGAAGGAGCTTGTGATGGATACAAAAGAAACATTTATCGAGTCGAAGGATGAATATAAAGCAATTGTAAATGAGGCACAAGAATAACTGGATTTTGAAGGGAGTGATGACAATATGCAAGAAAAAGAACGTTTTACTCCTGACAAGAAAAAAAGTAAAGTTAGACAAGAAATTGATCGTTTTGTAGGTGAAACGGCGTTTTTAAAGTTTTACGATGATGTCGTAGAAGGGGACCTTGATAAGTTTGATATCACGACAACCCAAGGGTTTTGGAAAGAGCTACTGATTCGTATTAAGAAAATAGATGTGACTGGATTAGCTTCTCAGTTAGCTTTCTTTTTTCTGTTATCTCTATTCCCGTTACTAATTTTTTTAATTACATTACTGCCATTTCTGAATATTGATGATACCCAAGTCTTTTTATATATTCGAGAGTATGCACCTGCGAGTGTTGCTATGCTCATTGAGGATACATTGGCAGAAATCCTGACGAATAGGAATGGTGGTTTACTGTCGGTCGGTGCACTTGCTACAATCTGGTCTGCATCTAAGGGGATGAACGCGCTTACGAAGGCTTTAAATCTGTCTTATTATACCGCAGAGACACGCTCCTACGTCGTCACACGTGCGCTGTCATTAGTATTTACGGTGTTATTGATTGTTGTCTTTCTCATTGCACTTATTTTACCGGTATTCGGGAGGCAAATAGGTATTCTTGCATTTTCGGTTTTTGGATTAGAGGAAGGATTTCTCGCTATATGGCAAAGCTTGCGTTGGAGTATACCACCTGTTCTTATTTTCCTCGTATTTGTAACCGTTTATTGGGTAGTTCCGAATATAAAACTCCGTTGGAAAAGTGTTATTCCGGGGGCAGCGTTTGCTACAATAGGATGGATTTTGACTTCGTTTGTATTTTCATTTTACGTCGGAAATTTTGGGAGCTTCTCGAGTACATACGGCAGTATTGGAGCGATTATCGTTCTGATGATGTGGTTGTATTTCTCTGGAATTATTTTGATGCTCGGCGGACAGCTTAACGCGGTTATGTCAGAGCGGGAATCGATAAAATTGATGAAGAAAAAAGGCGATGCGACCATATAAATGGTGTGCATTGCCTTTTTGGGGTTTCAATCAATTCGATTGAGCATTCGCAGACCATTTAAGATAACAAGAATTGTACTTCCTTCATGACCGATGACGCCAAGAGGTAAATCAACAACTTGCATAAAGTTTGAAACGATAAGAATGGTGATGACCACGATAGAAAAAATGACATTCTGTTTGACAATTCGCTGCATTTTACGGGATAGCTTGATGGCATAAGCAATGCGCGTTAAATCATTTCGCATCAGAACGATATCTGCAGTTTCGAGTGCAACATCAGTCCCTTCGCCCATCGCAATGCCAGATGTTGCGGTTGCCAGTGCTGGGGCGTCATTGATGCCGTCTCCTACCATGGCGACATTTTTGTATTCAGTAAGAAGCCGTTTTAGATGGTCGACTTTTGTTTCGGGTAAACATTCAGCGACGTAAGAATCGAGCCCGGCTTCTTTGGCGATGGCAGCTGCTGTTTTTTCGTTATCGCCGGTTAGCATCACGGTTAATATACCTGCATTTTTCAGGTCTTTAATAGCCTGAACAGCTTCGGAACGTAATGTATCTTGTAAAGCGGCAGCAGCAATGATTCCCTTGCTATCTTTCATAAAAATAACGGTTTTTCCTTCATCTGCTAGCGCCAAAGCGATGCCTTGTTGAAATTCTTGCGCTAGTTTATTGCCAACAAAACGTGGGTTACCTACAAGGTATTCTCCGTTATCCGTGAATGCTCGGATTCCATGACCTGGGACGTCCTCGATTTGAATATTACGTGACAATGGTATCGCTTTGTCGGCCGCATAATTTGTAATGGCAACGGCGAGAGGGTGATTCGATTGGGATTCGATACTTGCCAGCAATGCCAATACTTCATCCGGATTTACGCCATCACGAACAAGGAAGTCAGTGACGACAGGTTTACCATTGGTAAGTGTTCCTGTTTTGTCGAAGGCAATCGTTTTAATGGAACCAAGGTGTTCAAGATGAACGCCGCCCTTGAACAGCACGCCTCGTTTCGCCGCGTTAGAGACCGCTGCGAGCGTTGCAGGCATGATGGATGCGACTAGGGCACAGGGAGACGCAACAACGAGTAGGACGATGGCACGGTAAATCGTCGTCGTCCAATCCCAACCGAATAGGTAGTGGGGGAGGACCATCATGAAAAGTACCGTAAAGATAACGCCTTTGACATACGTACCCTCGAATTTTTCGATGAATTGCTGGGAAGGTGACTTTTCACTTTGTGCGCTTTGGACGAGCGTAATGATTTTATGGAAAAGTGTTTCAGAGCTCGGTTTGGTCATCTCCATTTGGATAGCGCCACTTAAGTTGACGGTGCCTGCAAATAATTCATCACCCGTTTCTTTTGTAACGGGAATTGATTCACCATTAATGGCTGACATATCGATAGATGTAGTGCCGTAAGTGATGGCACCATCGGCTGGAATCCGTTCGCCAGGTTTGACGAGGAGAATGGATCCGACCTTTAGTGTAGCGGTTGGCACTTTGATTTCGGTTCCGTCTTGTTTAATAAGCCAAGCTTCCTCTGGCTGTAGCTCCATGAGTGCTGAAATTTCCTTATGGCTTTTGTTCAATGTGTACGTTTCAAGAGCACCACTAATTGCGAAGATGAAAATCAAGATGGCACCTTCTGCCCAGTAGCCAATAATGGCAGACCCGAGTGCCGCGAAAACCATTAGCATTTCGACGTTTAACGCTTTGTTTTTGATTGTTTCTTCGATGCCTTCCTTCGCTTTGGCAAATCCACCGATTAAAAAAGCAATGATGTAAAGGGTAACGGAAAAGGTATCTGTGTCATTGTTCCTCATCAACCATGCGATGCCAATCAAGATACCGGAACTAATGGCAGCGATGAGTTCGAGATGTTCTAACCAATTGATAGATGTGTTTTTTTGTTTTTCACTGATAATTGTCATATGAAAACCCTCCTTAATTGATAATGAGTATCACTTTCATAACTCTATATAAAGTACAAAAGTCGGTTCCCCTGTTAGGGAACCGACTAATTAATATAAACTATAAAGTAATAATTATTATTGTTTATAGTATATCATGTCGAAAGGGAAAGTGTTACAGATTAGCTTGAGGAGGTGGAGTTGCAATTAGAATCCGCTGGGGCATTTAACAGGCGAGTGCCAGACACCGTTTTCCAATCTCATGGACTTTTCTATGCGCTAGCACAAACCTTGAACAAGGTGTAGTGGTGTCAGGCGCTCGGTTACAGCACAAAAATGCACCACACTCCGAGCATACAAAAATGCCCTGCATCCGGAAATAGCTCCGATGCAGGGCATTATTCGTTTAGCTAAACACTTTCTCTTTAAATTGTGCTAGTTTTTCAAGTGATGATTTATCAACGTCGGCATGTAAGCTGTTGCCGTGTGAGTCCATTGTGACAACCGCGGTGAAATCTTCGACACGAAGATGCCACATTGCTTCAGGGATTCCGAATTGGAGAAGGTCAACGCCTTCAACAGCTTTGATGCAGTCTGCATAATATTGTGCAGCTCCGCCAATTGCGTTTAGATAGACGCCGCCGTGTTCTTCAAGTGCAGCAAGTGTTTTAGGACCCATGCCGCCTTTACCGATGACCGCACGAATACCAAATTTCTTCATAATATCGCCTTGGTATGGTTCTTCGCGGGCCGAAGTTGTTGGACCTGCTGCTTTGATTTCATAGCCGCCATCATCTTTTTTCAATACAACCGGACCGCAGTGGTAAATGATGTGCCCGTTTAAATCGACCGGTGATTCATTTTCGGAAAGATATTTATGAATTGCATCGCGACCTGTAAACATGCGACCCGAGATTTTAACAACATCTCCGACTTTTAAGTCTCGGATTTGTTCTTCAGAAATTGGTGCAGTCAGCTCTACTGTACGAGCAGATGGTTGCTCCTCTTCTTGTGTGTCCTGTTGTGTGAAGGCAATTTTTTCACCTTCGTTATAATGCCAGTTTGTAATTTCACCAGATGTTGCATCGATATCAATTGCCATCCGACGATATGCCCAGCAGTTATAAGCGACAGAGACGAAGAAGCTTGCTGGGAGACGGTGCATGACCCCTACTTTACAACCAAGAAGGGTTGCTTCGCCGCCGAAGCCCATTGTTCCAATACCAAGTTTGTTTGCAGACTCTAGAATATATGCTTCAAGCTCTGCTAATTGAGCATCTGGATTCACATCGTCCACTGAACGGAATAGTTGTTCTTTTGCCAAGTCATAACCAGAAGCGCGGTCGCCACCAATGCCAACGCCGATGAAACCAGCTGAACAGCCTTGTCCTTGTGCTTGATAGACAGAGTGTAAAACACATTTACGGATGCCATCCAAGTCGCGTCCGGCGCGCCCAAGACCTTCAAGCTCAGTAGGTAGGCTATATTGAATGTTTTTATTCTCACAGCCGCCGCCTTTAAGGATGAGTTTTACTTCGATATGGTCTTGCTCCCATTGTTCAAATTTCATGACAGGAACACCTTCACCGAGGTTGTCGCCGCTATTATCACCAGTTAAAGAATCAACGGCATTTGGGCGTAGTTTCGTCTCTTTTGTCGCTTGAACAATTGCTCGCTTGATGGCAGCTTTGATTTCAAGCTGGTTGACGCCAACAGGTGTTTTGATTTTGAATGTTGGCATGCCTGTATCCTGACAGATAGGCGACATTTTTTCGTCGGCCATATTGATATTTTGGGCAATCGTATCAAGGCTCATCGCCGCACGCGTACCCGCATCTTCCTGCTGTCTTGCTGCAAGGATTTTCCGACGGACGTCTTTTGGAAGATTTGTTGACGTTTCACAAATGAGGTCATACATACTTTTCTCGAATTGTTCTATGTACATGCTCAGTTCCCCCTATATAATTAATTATTTGATTTTATCTTTTCGACTTGTTCTTCAAGTTCGTCAATCATACTGATGAGGCGGTCGATTTCTTGTAAATCAGCTGTTTCAGGTTCAATTGTATCAAGGGTTTCAAGGAATTGATGGAAGCGTGATTTCAATCCATCAACCTGGTTAAGATCTTGTGGTTTGTCCAATCCGTACACCTCTTTTCATTACTGTAATCGTAAACGAAAAAAGAGGATTTTTCAACTTACTGTGGCCATTAGTGCCAATATGTAATAGAGCTTTAGAAATAATTAATAAATAAATTTAACTGAATCTTTACAATTGGTGAACTACGTGCTATGATACTTGTAATCAAATGAAAGGGAGGGCGTAGAGTAGAGGCGAATCGAATCCTGTTGTGAAGGAGGGGATCCGTAAGTGTCCACCGGCTAGATGCCGAAAGACGACTACGACTTATGTTAATGGAAAATGATAACGAAGGTTCAATTCATACGTAAAGGCTCAGCCGTAATCTGATTATCAGATATGGACTGGGCCTTTATTGATGTCAAATATATCAAATGCCGTCATTTCGTAGTTCCCGTATGCTAAAATCATACAAGGATTAGCATAATTAGGGAGCGTTAGAACTATGGATAATTTTTCGCAAGTAGAGAAGAAACGTTTTTGGATACTGGTCATCATCGTGTCAATCTCAGGATTTTCGCAAGGGATGTTATTGCCGCTCATTTCAGCCATTTTCGAACGCGACGGTGTGTCGAGTGCGTTGAATGGATTGAATGCGACAGGCTTATATATAGGGACGCTTCTTGTATCCCCATTCATGGAAGCACCACTACGCCGTTTTGGCTATAAACCAATCATCATCGGTGGTGGGATACTTGTTTTTGTGTCATTACTCTTATTTCCGTTATGGAAAAGTGTTGTGTTTTGGTACATATTAAGATTATTGATAGGCATTGGTGATCATGCACTGCATTTTTCTACACAGACATGGATTACGAGTTTTTCATCTCAGCAACGACTAGGTCGTAATATTGCGATATACGGTTTGTCGTTTGGCACAGGATTTGCGGTAGGACCGCTGTTTGTGCCGCTTGTCAATATTTTTGAAGGATTGCCTTTCATTGTTTCAGGTATTCTTTGTATGTTCGCATGGTCGCTTGTTTTCAGATTGAAAAATGATTTCCCGGATGTGATAAAGGGGAAGGCAGCTGAAGAACGATTCTTTACACGTTTCAAGGCAACGATTACTGTTGCCTGGCTCGCATTTCTTGGTCCATTCGGCTATGGATTTTTGGAATCCTCTCTCAATGCGATGTATCCCGTGTACGCATTAAGAAGTGGCATAGATCTTACATCTATCTCGTTTATTTTAGTGTCATTTTCCTTTGGCGGTATGGTTTCACAACTACCTCTTGGGATATTGTCCGATAAAATCGGCAGGCGTCCGGTCTTTCTCATGGCACTTGGCGGAGGTGCGGTGTCTTTTTTCGTGGCAAGTATAGTGGAAACATCTACAATTGCCGTTATGTCGCTGTTTTTCATAGCTGGTCTTTTCGTCGGCTCTATTTTTTCGCTCGGTATTTCGTATATGTCTGAATTGACACCAAAGCAATTGCTACCAACAGGAAATTTATTATGTGGCATCTTTTTTAGTATCGGCAGCTTGACGGGGCCATTTCTAGGCGGTCTTTTTCTTGAAAAGGAAGCAAATTTTAGCTTTTTATTGCTCATCTCAATATTCTTGGGGGCCTTGTTCGCAATTTCTCTAATAGGGAGAATAAAATCTAACAGTCCAGTGGCATAAGAAAAGCGTCCAAAGTCGGACGCTTTTCTTTACCTTAAAATCGAATGAATGTTTTCATATTCCAACACCAAATCATCGAGTGAATGGAAAGAGTAACCGGCTTTCTTGGCGTCGCGGATAAAATCAGGCAATGCTTGTGCATTATCAGGTGATACCGTGTGCATTAAAATGACGGCACCAGGATGAAGCTGGGTCATCAATTCATTGTACGCAAAATCACGACCGCGGGGCTTATCTCTATGCCAGTCAATGAAGGCAACTGACCAGAAAATATGGCGGTAGCCCAGTTCGTTACCTTTGGCGAGCACGTTGTCATTAAATACGCCTGCTGGTGGTCTTGTATAGACTGTACGTTTTACGCCGGTAAGTTCATATAAAAGTTTGTCGAACTTTCTCCAATCATTCTCCATACCTTGCTCAGATAGAGTCGTCAGGTTCGGGTGATCATACGTATGGTTTCCAATGCCGTGACCGTCTTTTATCATTCGTTTGACAATGGGTGTTGCGCTTTTTAAATAATGTCCAGTCAAAAAAAATGTTGCAGGAACATCTTCTTTTTTCAACGTATCTAAAATACTTTCCGTGTAGCCATTCTCGTAACCGTTATCGAACGTCAAATAGGCAATTTTTTCATCGGGCTTCCCTTTGTAAATAGCACCATGCTTATCGAGCATCGAATCGAGTGCAGCACCTGCATTTGGTGGGACACCATCCGTTGCTTTTTTAAATCCCCAGTGAAATTCCTCTGCTGCTGTAGAGAAGGGATTGAATATAAATCCGGCTAAAATGATACACGCAGCCAATAAAATTCCAAGGCCATGCCGTTTGAACATAAAAAACGCACCTTCCTTTTTTCGTAGGATGTGCGTTAGGCGATAATTTATACGTCTTCTAGTAGGATGTTTTTTAACGCCGATTCAAGATCAGGAAATTTGAATTCAAAACCGTTGTCGGCTAACTTTTTGGGTAAGACATGTTGTCCTTCGAGGACGAGTGCACTTTTTTTGCCAAGCACTGCCTTCATGACAAATGAAGGGACGGGGAACCAATGTGGACGATGTAGCACGGAGCTAATTGTTTTGCCAAAGTCGTCCATCCGTTTCGGAAACGGTGATGTCGTGTTGACTGGACCTTGTATGTGATTGTTGTCAATGGCAAATCTGATTGCCCGAACGACATCATCTATATGTACCCAGGATAGCCATTGTCTGCCGGAACCAACTTTACCGCCTGCAAATAATTTGTAGGGCAATACCATGGGCGGCAGGGCTCCGTCACCTTTTCCAAGAACAACGCCAAAACGCATGAAGACGGCCCGTGTACCTTCAGATTCAACTAATGCCGCTCTCTTTTCCCAGTCTGCTACTGTTTGTGCAAGGAAATCATCGCCAATCACCGTGTCTGCTTCTGTATAGAATGTGCTTTCTGAAGCTGGGTAAATACCAATCGCACTTGCATTGATGAGGACAGAAGGTTTGGTTGATAAAGCAGAGATGATGCGCAACAACTCATCTGTCGCTACCATTCGACTGTCGTAAATTTGTTGTTTATGTTCAGCGTTCCAACGCCCTGCATTAATTGACACACCAGCAAGATTGACGAAAGCATCTGCTGAGCCAATCGCTATTTCTGGAGTAGCCCCTTCCTGAAGCCACTGAACGTAACTGATGTTAGCAGCTCCTTTTTTATCTTTCCTCGACAAGATGACTACGTCATGCCCTTCATTGACAAGGAAATCTGTTAACTTTTTTCCGATAAAACCAGAGCCACCTGCAATGACAATCTTCATACTTTCAACACCTCCGAATAGTATTCTATACCCCATTAAGCTGAACCTGAACGCAAGAACATGTATACTGATAGAGAGTAGGGGGTTATATGAAAAATGCCTATCATTACGAAGATAACACAACAGAAAAAAGATAACGAACGATACAATATTTTCCTTGATGAAAAGTATGCCTATAGTGTCCATGAATCTGTACTTGTTAAATTTGGCTTAACTAAAGGAATGGTGCTGGAAGACTGGTCCATTGATGATATGGTTTATGAAGACGAAATTCGCAAAGCGTTTAATCGTGCGCTCCATTATCTCGGTTTTAGAATGCGCAGCGAGTTTGAAGTAAAGAAAAAGCTGTTGGACCTTGAGTATGGTGAAGCCATTGTGAATGAAGCGATTATCAAATTGAAAGAACTAGGCTTTTTGAATGATGAAACATTTTCAGAAGCTCTCCTGCAAACAAAGAAGAATTCATCGAGTCAAGGTCCAAGGGCCATTCAGCAGGAGATGCATAAAAAAGGGATTGAGAAGGAGTTGCAAGATAAAGTGCTTGAATCGTATCCAGAAGCGGAACAGCTACAAATTGCAACCAAGCTCGCAGAAAAGGCAGCCAATGCCAACCGTTCTGTAGCCCCATCACAATTGAAACAAAAAATCCAAAATGCCTTGCTACGTAAAGGCTATTCATTTGATATTATTAAACAAGCGCTTGATAACGTCGACTTCGAGCGGGAAGACGATGAATGGACAAGCATCACTGAGTCAATGGGGGAGAAGGCATGGCGTCGGTATAGTTCAAAGTTTAGTGGGCGCAACTTACATAACCGAGTGAAACAGGCGATGTACCAAAAAGGTATTCCGTTTGACCGGATAGATGCATTTATTGAAAAGAAGGAGAATGAGGAAGATGGAGAATGAAAAAAAATATAGTCAGATGACAGAACATGAGTTACGTACGGAAATCGGCAAGATTATGGAAAAGGCACGAAAAGCTGAGCAACTTGGCATGGTGAATGAGTATGCGGTTTATCAACGCAAAGCAGTTATGGCACAATCGTATTTAATTGACCCGGCGACCATCGTCAAGGATGAAATTTACCGTATTGATGGAGACGAGGGAGTCTTTTTCCATGTGGATTACTTAAAAGGACGATTTGCTTGGGGGTATAGACTAGGCGGCGAACGCGCAATGGAGGCATTGCCAATTGCGATGTTGAAGACGGTTAAAGAAGGAAAATAAAAAAGGCTATAGCACAGCCTTTTTTATTGTCTAGACACCGGGCTCCAGATGCTCGGAGGCTCACAGGAGATGAGTTACGCAGTGGGGAAGGATTGAACTGCATCCTTCCTTGTTGCCAATCGAACTGCGGAGGGTTCGATTTGCCGTATTTCTGTGCTTTTTGCAGAAATTAAGGCACATATTCAGGATACGGCGTACTTAGACTGCGTTCCTTTATTCAAGCGCCCTACGCTTTTCTCATGAATTCGGAGCGAAATTCAATTTTTTTCGCAGCTTATCCTCAGAGAAAATCCAGCCTGTATAGGAATTAACGATGTTGAGTTCTTTATCGACATGTGCAACTGCGACAAAGGGATAATACCCTTTGCTCCGGTAGCGCAAATCGATGAGGCGTACTTCGCATAAGTCACCAACGCTTGTGACGGACCAGCGATAAATCGGAGAAAACGATATGAATGCCTCGATATTTTTATCACACATAGCTACGTCAATTTCAGGTGATTTTGGCATGGGCATTCGTTCAAATCGGTCATAAATATTAACGGACCTTCCGTAAGCTCGCCCAACATAATGACATGTCTCAGAGGATGCAGCGATTCTCCATTGGAAAAAACGCATCGTTGGTGCAATGATAATTTCCGTTGCATCGGGAACTGTATTGTGAACGGCTTTTTTTACTGCGGATTTAATCGCAAAGCGCAGTAGATAATAAAAGAAAATGACCACGTAGGTTGCTAAAATTGTATAGACTGGATTGGCGCCAAATCCCCAAAAAATGATGGCGATGGCGTGTAAGGTGAAGATGATAGGATCGAATGTATTGATGACTCCGATAGCGACCCATTTGTTTGAAAAGGGTCGTAATGCTTGTGTACCATACGAATTAAAAATATCGACGAAGACATGCAGAAAAACGGCGAGAAATGTCCACGCCCATAGGTGAATGAAGTTAGCACCGGGTGTTATAAAGGATAACAATATCGTGATGATGAGCGGCCATAATAACACTGCGGGGATGGAATGTGTAATTCCCCGATGATTCCGAATATAGACGGCGTTATTTCTTAATTTTAAAACGGTGTCGACATCTGGGATAAGCGAACCGACGATGACGCCTGCCACGACAGCACTTAACGTAGCGGTGTCGGTTGAAACGACAGGGTCTGCTAGTGCTAGACCGCCGAGTGCAATACCCATGACAATATGTGTTCCAGTATCCAAGTGATCACTCCCTCAGCCTGAGATTAACGGCAGGCATAAAAGTACGTTGCTATCTAATAAGTATATACCCTTTTCCGATTAACAGTAAGCATATGTGATAAGGAGTAAATCATGCAGATTATTAAGAAAAAAGAAGAATTCCGCGAATCCCTTCTTTCCTGGTATCATCGTGAAAAAAGGGATTTGCCATGGCGTAATACATCAGACCCTTATTATATATGGGTTTCTGAGGTTATGTTGCAACAAACAAGAGTTGATACGGTGATCCCTTATTATGAGCGATTCATCGACAGTTTTCCAACGATGGAAGCACTTGCAGATGCAGATGAAAATGATTTGTTGAAAATGTGGGAAGGACTAGGTTATTATTCGCGCGCAAGAAATTTGCAGGCGGGAGTCCGAGAAGTTGTTGAAAGTTATGGCGGGGAAGTACCGGATACGCGTAAAGAGATTTCTACGTTAAAAGGTGTTGGGCCATATACAGCTGGCGCAGTACTTAGCATTGCTTATGGTGTTCCAGAGCATGCTGTCGATGGAAATGTCATGCGCGTAATGTCCAGACTCCTTCTTATAGAAGATGATATTGCGATTCCACGTACGAAAAAGATTTTCGAGGATGTCGTAATGGATTTAATCGACAAAAAAGATCCTTCTTCCTTCAATCAAGGATTAATGGAGCTTGGAGCGACGATTTGCACACCGAAGCCAAAATGCCTACTATGTCCTGTGCGTGATTTTTGCACCGCTTTTCATGAAGGAAGGCAGGAAGAGTTGCCTGTCAAGACGAAGAAAACAACGATGAAAGTGATTCCAGTGGCGTCATTTGCAATACAGAATGAGCAGGGGGAGTGGTTATTAAGACAAAGACCCGCGAAAGGTTTGCTTGCGGGATTGTGGGAATTCCCGATGATTGAGTTACTGGATGGCAAGACGCTGCCAGAAAAAGTGAAAGAACAATTTGATATTGAGCTGGAGGAATTTGTTGAACTACTATCATTTAAACATATCTTTTCTCATATTACGTGGGAGATGAAAAGCTTTAAGGCACGAATGACAGAGGCGGAAACGATTCCGAAAGGCTTCAAATTTTTTACAAATCAAGAGGTCGAAGCATTGCCGAAGCCTGTGCCTGTCATAAAAATATGGGAAGAAATTAAACGGGGGGAATAATGGATGGCTAATAATAAAGTGGCGTTAGTAACTGGAAGCTCAAGAGGATTAGGGAAGGCGCTAGCCATTGAGCTGGCAAAACAAGGTTATGATATCGTCGTGAACTATGCGCGTAGTCGATCTGCCGCGGAAGAGACCGTAAAAGAAATTGAAGCGCTCGGTAGAAAAGCAATGATGATTCGTGCTAATGTTGGCGATGTTGCTAAGTTGCGCGTCATGTTTGAACAAGTGAAAGAGGAATTTGGACGCCTAGATGTCTTCGTATCGAATGCAGCATCAGGCGTGTTACGTCCTGTTATGGAGCTAGAAGAATCGCACTGGGATTGGACGATGAATATTAACGCGAAGGCGATGCTATTTGGCGCACAGGAAGCGGCAAAGCTAATGGACAAGGGTGGTAAGATCCTTGGGGTTAGTTCGCTTGGTTCAATTCGTTATCTTGAAAACTATACGACAGTTGGCGTTTCGAAAGCGGCGATTGAGTCGATTACGCGCTATCTTGCTGTTGAACTTGCTCCAAAAGGTATTGCGGTGAACACGGTGTCAGGAGGAGCACTTGATACAGAGGCATTGAAGCATTTTCCAAATCGCGAAGAAGTGTTAGAAGATGCACGTATCAATACGCCAGCAGGTCGCATGGTTGAAATAGAAGATATGGTAAAAACCGCAATGTTCCTTATTTCGGATGGCGCAGATATGATCCGTGGACAAACGATTATCGTTGATGGCGGTCGCTCTATATTATTGTAAAGAATTCCAATGGGATAGAAAATGAACTTCTTGCACATGTTAGTGTGTACGGAGGTGAAAATCCATTGAAAAACAATAACTCGAATCAAACGAATGCGAACAAAGTGAAGAAACAAAATCAGCTATCACAACAAAACCAATCATATACCCCGATGGCTGAAGAGTTTGGATCTGAAACAGATGTAAATGAAGTTCGCAAACAAAACCAACAATCTGAAGCAAACAAGAAAAATGCTTCCGGAACGCGCGCGAACAACTATGAAAACGGCATGAAATAAGTGGATGGACATCACCGGCCGACAGAAGCTAACTGCTTCTGTCGGTTTTCTTATCTTCATTCAGCAGAAGACCTTACCTCTATCCTTCCCCCTGTAGGCCCCTAGCTCGAAAAATCTGGAGGCAATTACGCCAAGGCGTAATTCATACATAAAAATAAGAAAAAAGGATTATAAGATTTCAAATTTCACTGTTCTGTTGGTATAATGATGAAATAATGAGAGCTTCGAAATTTTCCGGCAACTAAAGGGTGGGTATAATCATGGCGATTGCTACAGAAGGAGAAACGATACAAGTACATAGTTACAAACATAACGGTAGCATTCATCGTGTTTGGCAAGAAACAGTCGTATTGAAAGGAACTCGCAATATTGTCATTGGTGCGAATGAGCGGACGCTCGTTACGGAAGCGGACGGTCGCACATGGTTAACGCGCGAACCTTCTATTTGCTATTTCCATGCCGAGCATTGGTTCAATATTATTTGTATGTTAAGAGAAGATGGCGTTTATTATTACGTCAATATGAGTTCACCATTCGTCTACGATAACAAATCATTGAAGTATATCGATTATGATCTCGATGTAAAGGTGTTCCCTGATATGAGTTATATGATTCTTGATGAGGATGAATATGCAGATCATAAGAAACAGATGGAATATCCAGATGTTATTGATCAGATTATGAAAAGAAATATGACGACGTTGCTAAATTGGATCAAGCAACGTCGGGGACCGTTCGCTCCCGACTTCATTGAAGTATGGACGTCTAGGTATGCGTTTTACAAGCAGGTCAAGAACAGTAAGTGAAAAAAGCCTGACCGCGATTGTTTTGCGGCAGGCTCTTTTTATGAGGAGGTTACAAGAATGGGTGACAGTATTAAACGCTATATGAAGTTCGTGAAGCCGTACAATGGACTCATCCTATTGACGATTCTTTTGGGGATTATCAAATTTGCGATTCCGCTTTTTATCCCCATACTGATTAAGATTATTATTGATGATGTGATTGGATCGGAAGTACTGACGAAAGCAGAAATGACAAGTCAATTATTTTACTGGCTTGGTGGAACGGCACTGTTGTTTTTCATCGCTCGGCCACCAGTCGAATATTATCGACAATATTACGCGCAGTATGTCAGCAACAAAATATTGTATGATATCCGCCAGGTATTGTACGGTCATTTACAAAAACTAAGCCTGAGTTATTACTCGAATACGCGGGCAGGGGAAGTCATTTCACGTGTTATCAATGACGTGGAGCAAACAAAGAACTTTGTCATGATTGGGTTGATGAATGTCTGGCTTGATTTGGCGACAATCATAATCGCAATTGTGATTATGTTAACGTTGGACATTCCACTGACAATTGTTACATTGCTAGCATTTCCTTTCTATGCCTATAGTGTCAAACATTTTTTCGGCAAGCTACGGGAACTGACGCGCAAACGATCACAAGCCTTAGCAAATGTGCAAAGTTACTTACATGAACGCGTTTCAGGCGTCAGTGTCATCAAAAGTTTTGCACTGGAAGAAAAAGAGCAGAAGAACTTTGATGAGGTAAACGGTCAGTTTCTTGATAAGGCCATCGATCATACAAAATGGAATGCTAAAGCATTTGCTGTCGTTAATACAATCACAGATGTTGCACCTTTACTTGTCCTTGCCTATGCAGGTTATCAGGTCATAAACGGCTCGTTATCCGTCGGAACGATGGTAGCATTTATTGCTTATATTGACAGGTTATATAGTCCACTTCGTCGACTTGTGAATTCATCGACATCATTGACACAATCATTTGCTTCGATGGACCGTGTTTTTGAATTGATGGAGGAGAAGTATGATATTACGGATAAGGAAAATGCGGTCGAACTTCCACCGATAAGTGGGAAAATCGAGTTTGACAAAGTTCGCTTTTCTTATGAGCAAGATGGGGAAGTTGTTTTGAATGATATTGATTTCACTGTCAATCCTGGAGAAACGGTCGCATTTGTTGGGATGAGTGGCGGCGGGAAGTCGACGGTTATTAGTTTAATTCCCCGATTCTTTGATGTTACAGGCGGGACTGTACGAATAGATGGTTATGATTTACGAGATGTGACAGTGAAATCATTGCGCAATCAAATCGGTATCGTTTTACAGGACAATATTTTATTTAGTGATTCTGTAAAAAGTAATATATTGATGGGCAATCCTGATGCGTCAGATGAGGAAGTGATTACTGCTGCAAAAGCAGCGAATGCACATGACTTCATTGAGTCATTACCACTTGGCTATGATACAACAGTCGGAGAACGTGGAGTGAAATTATCGGGTGGGCAGAAGCAACGGATTGCAATTGCTCGGGTCTTCTTGAAAAATCCACCGCTTCTCGTGCTGGATGAAGCAACGTCAGCACTCGATCTTGAAAGTGAGGCGCTCATTCAAGAGTCGTTGGAAAGACTCGCAAATGACCGAACTACACTCGTAGTTGCACACAGATTATCTACAATTACGCATGCCGATAAGATTTTAGTGATTGATTCGGGAGAGTTAAAAGAGATGGGAACACATGAGCAGCTGATGAAAGAGCAAGGGATTTACTATGGATTATTCCAAGTACAAATGCTCGGTCAATAAAGACAAGCCTAAAGATGTTCAAGTATTGGATTGGCGTATGATAGTATAAGTTATATAATAAGTAGGTTGGCGTTCAGGAACAATTTATCGTCCAGCACGTTTAGTATAGGCGATAGAAAACAGATGGAGGTTTTTTTATGAGAAAAATGACGTCTAGGTCATTTGCTTTGATAGTAATGCTTGTCCTTTCGATGATACTGGTAGCATGTAGTTCGTCGGATTCGGATAATGATACTACGCAAGAAAACAGGAAAAAAATATTGACTTACGGACATAGTGGGAGCGCTTCTTCACTTGATCCTGCTCATATGAAGGAAGGAGATTCCTTTGTCGTTATTGCCAATATGTATGAGACGCTGGTGAACCTTGGGGAGCAAGATACAACGGTTGTTCCTGGTTTAGCAGAAAAGTGGGAGTCTACGGATGATGGTTTGACGTATACGTTTAAGCTAAGACAAGATGTTAAATTTCATGATGAAACAGATTTTAATGCAGATGCTGTTGTGAGTAACTTTGAACGTTGGAGTAATGGCAACGCAGAAGACTTCTTTTACTATGGCTTAGTTTTCGATGGCTTCAAAAAAGATGGGGGTTCTGTTATAAAATCTGTGAAGGCTGATGGTGACGATACTGTCATTATCGAGTTAAATTACCCGCAAGAATCATTTTTAAAAAATCTAACGATGAATCCATTTTCAATGGTAAGTCCAACATCGTTGGAACAAGCCGAGATTGACACTGAAAACATTCCTGTGGGTACAGGGCCGTTTAAATTTGGCGAAGGGAAGTTGAACGAAACCATTACACTGGTGAAATTTGAAGGGTATTGGCAAGAAGAATTGCCGAAGCTCAACAAAATTGTTTTTAAGTCAATTCCGAACAATATTGCACGCCTGAATGCATTGATAGCCAAGGATATCGATTTAGCTGATAGCATCAATCCAGCAGACAGGCTGGAAATTGCCAACGATGAAGACTTACAATTTTTTGAACGCCCGTTTGTAGAAAATATTTATGAAAATGTTTCATCCATTCCAAATGTCAATTCATTACCACTTCTTGGCGCGACAAAAGAGTTGTTAGGTTTTGTACCACGATTGACAGGTTTTGATGTATTGTCGAAAGTACAGTTTGAATTACAACTAGAGGAAGATTGAAAAAAGCTATCCGATCCAAGAATTTTTCTTGGGTAACGGATAGCTTTTTTTATTTCCAAACAATGAATATATGAAAATAGTATTGTGTTTATTCGGAACAATTGTATAATGGTGATAACTTTAAATTTTGGATTTAATAGATTGAGAAAAAGGTGATCTGATGAGTGAGAGGAAGATAGTCCTCGAAGTGAAAGATTTACAGACGACCTTTTTTACGGATTCAGGGGAAATACCGGCTGTGGATCATGTTGATTTTCATGTGAAAGAAGGAGAGATTCTTGGGATTGTTGGTGAATCCGGCTGCGGTAAAAGTGTAACGTCTCTTTCTATCATGGGGCTTATACCGAAGCCGCCTGGGAAAATTGTTGGTGGGGAAATTCTTTTTGAGGGCAAAGATTTATTAGAGATGTCGGAAAGGCAAATGAGACATATTCGTGGCAATGACATTGCGATGATATTCCAAGAGCCGATGACGTCATTGAATCCGTTGTTCACCATTGGCAATCAGATGATCGAGGCTATTTTGATTCATGAAAAGGGCTGGAGTAAAAAAAAGGCGGCAATTCGTGCGATTGACATGCTGAAACTTGTCGGGCTGCCTCGGGCGGAAGGAATTATGAAAGACTATCCTCACCAATTATCAGGTGGAATGCGGCAAAGAGTGATGATTGCGATGGCGCTTGTTTGTGATCCTAAAGTGTTGATTGCAGATGAACCGACAACTGCTCTTGACGTGACGATTCAAGCGCAAATTTTGAAGTTGATGAGAGAATTGAATACGAGATTGAATACAGCTGTGCTTCTTATCACGCATGATTTGGGTGTTGTGGCAGAAACATGTGAACGCGTCATTGTCATGTATGCAGGGCAAATTATTGAAGAAGCATCAGCTAAGCAAATTTTCGATGACCCTCAACATCCCTATACTAAAGGGTTGATTCAGTCAGTGCCTGATATGCGGTATAAAAAAGATCGACTTTATTCCATTCCGGGAAGCGTTCCTAAACCTGGTTCGATTCGACAAGGTTGCCGATTTGCAGAGAGATGTGAATTTGCGTTTGACCGTTGCCAGAAGGAAAACCCTGAATTATATGAAACTTCGGATGTTCATCAAACACGATGCTTCTTATACGATGGAGAAGGGGTGGGAGTAAATGACGACAAAGCCCTTATTGAAAGTTGAAGGTTTAAAAAAGTATTTTCCTATTAAAAAAGGGCTACTTGGCAAAACAGTTGGCTATGTCAAAGCAGTAGATGATGTATCGTTTTATGTCAATGAAGGCGAAACGCTTGGCATCGTTGGTGAGTCGGGCTGTGGTAAATCGACAACTGGCCGGATGCTGATGCGACTACTGGAACCGACTGAGGGGACGGTAGAATTTGATGGTAAAGAGTTAACGTCTTTATCTACTGAAGAAATGAGGAAAACGAGACGAGAAATTCAAATGGTGTTTCAAGACCCATATGCATCCTTGAATCCGCGTCATACGATTGAGAAGATTTTGGAAGAGCCGCTGATCGTTCACGGTATAAGCAATTCGAAAGAGCGTAAAAAGAAAGTGCATGAATTTTTGGAGGTTGTTGGGTTAAGTGCTTACCATGCGAAGCGCTATCCTCATCAGTTTAGTGGAGGGCAAAGGCAACGAATTGGCATTGCCCGTGCGTTAATGACAAATCCTAAATTGATCATTGCGGACGAGCCTGTATCGGCATTGGATGTTTCTATTCAAGCGCAAGTATTAAATTTGATGCAGGATTTGCAAAAGGATTTCAAACTTACTTATATTTTCATCGCCCATGATTTAGGCGTTGTCCGTCATATTAGTGACCGTGTCGGTGTAATGTATTTGGGGAAAATGGTGGAGATTGCGGAAAGTGAACAGCTATATAAGGAAGCGCTTCATCCTTACACACAGGCGCTATTATCGGCCGTGCCTGTACCGGATCCAGATTTCAAAAAAGAGCAGGTTATTCTTGAAGGGGATATTCCGAATCCGGCAAATCCACCGTCAGGTTGCACATTCCATACGCGCTGTCCGTTTAAAATGGACGTGTGTATGAAAGTTGTACCGTCGCTTATTGAACATTCTTCGGGTCATTCTGTCGCTTGTCACCTTTACAGTGAACAAATCGGCAATGATATAAAACAGAAACAGATGGAGGGGTCAGTATGAATAAAAGAAAGTTATGGTCGTTCGGCATGATGTTGCTACTGGTACTTTCAGCAGCTCTTGCAGCCTGTGCATCACCTGGTGGCGAAAAGCCAGAAGAAACGAAGAGCGAAGGTGAAGGAAAGGTTGTTAGCGAAAACGTCAAAGATACATTGGTATTTGGACGCGGTGGTGATTCTTCTTCACTGGATCCATCCCGTGTTACTGAAGGGGAATCCTTCAAGGTTACAGTTAATCTTTACGAAACGCTTCTGAACTTCGGGGAGCAGGACACGGCGGTTAACCCAGGACTTGCAACAGAATGGGCGCCGAGTGAAGATGGTTTAACATATACGTTCAAACTGCGTGAAGGCGTTAAGTTCCATGATGGAACTGACTTTAATGCTGACGCGGTCGTAAAAAACTTTGAGCGTTGGGCTAATGGGAATGCAGAAAAATTCCCATATTACAACACAACATTCGGTGGCTTTAAAGGTGATGAAGGTCATGTTATTGAGTCGATTACAGCAGACGGTGCTAATACAGTCGTAATAAAATTGACGCGCCCGCAAGCACCATTCTTAAAAAATCTTGCAATGAGTATGTTTGCGATTGCAAGTCCAACAGCATTTGAACAAGGTGACGATCAGTTTGAAAGAAATCCAGTTGGTACTGGGCCATTCAAATTTGTTGAATGGAAGCCAAATGAAACGATTACAATTGAGAAGTTTGATGATTATTGGCAAGAAGGATTACCAAAGCTCAACAAAATTATTTTCCGTTCAATTCCTGACAATACAGCACGTTTGAATGCATTGATGAGTGGAGAAATCGAATTAGCAGATGGTATTAACCCATCTGATGGTCAAGCGATTGAAGGCAATGCTGATTTACAGTTGTTTGAACGTCCTTCCATGAACGTTGGTTACCTAGGCTTGACAGTTACACGTCCTCCTTTCGATAAGAAAGAAGTACGTCAAGCGATTAACTATGCGATTGATAAACAATCTATCGTCGATGCATTTTTTGAAGGGCGCGCAAATGTTGCAAAAAATCCAATGCCTCCATCCATTTCAGGCTATAACGATGATATCAAAGGCTACGAATATAATCCTGAAAAAGCAAAAGAACTTCTGGCACAAGCGGGCCTAGCGGATGGTTTTGAAATGGAACTATGGGCAATGCCTGTTCCACGCCCATACATGCCAGACGGTAAAAAAGTTGCTGAAGTTATCCAGAAAAATCTTGCAGATATCGGCGTCAAAGCCAGCATTGTATCACATGAGTGGGCAACTTACTTGGACCTTGCAAGTAAAGGAGATGCTGATGCATTCATGCTAGGTTGGACGGGTGATAACGGAGATGCAGATAACTTCCTATACGCTTTGCTAGATGAAGACAATATCGGAAGTAACAACTACACGTATTTCTCAAATGATGAGATGCACAAGTTATTAATCGAAGCACAAACTGAGGTAGATGAAGAAAAACGTAATGAGCTTTACAAAAAAGCACAGGAAATTATTCATGAGGAAGCTCCATGGGTACCACTTGCTCACTCAACTCCGCTTCTTGGAGGATCTAAAGATTTAACAGGTTTCGTTCCAGGCCCAATTGCCTCGGATTTATTATCAAAAGTAGAATTCAAGTAAAAGATTGTAAGAATTGAATGGAAAGGAAGAGGTCTTTCGGATTTCTTCCTTTTCTCTTTCATTTGATGGATACATATAAGTTGATAGAAGAGTTGGAGAGGTGAAAAATTATGCTCAGCTATATTGGGAAAAGGTTGCTGCAGCTCATTCCTGTCCTACTTGGGATGACGTTCATCGTATTCATGATCATCCGGGCCATTCCGGGTAATCCCGCACAGGTTATTCTCGGGCAACAGGCAAGTAAAGAGGCTGTTGAGGCATTGACGATTAAGCTTGGACTCGATAATCCGTGGTATATTCAATATTTTCGTTACCTGGGCGATTTGCTCCAAGGTAATTTAGGCGAATCGATGAGAACGCGAGCACCTGTTGCAGATGAAATATGGCCATATTTTGCGGCTACTTTTGAATTGGCTCTGTTTGCCATCATTATTGCTATTGTTATCGGTGTTAATGCTGGAATTATTTCAGCATGGTTCCAAAATTCTTGGTTTGATTATACAGCAATGATTTTAGCACTTGTTGGGGTGTCAATGCCTATTTTTTGGCTTGGTCTCATGGGGCAATGGGTGTTTGCATTGGAGCTGCATTGGCTACCAACGACTGGCCGGATGGAAGTTCGTGATCCGATAAGTCCAATAACGAATCTCTATGTGCTCGATACCATTATTCAAGGGCGTTTTGATCAGTTATGGCAAGTGATTCGCCACCTTATTTTACCTGGCTTGGCGCTGGCGACAATTCCGATGGCGATTATTGCGCGGATGACGCGCTCCAGTATGCTTGAGGTCATGCGGGCGGATTATGTGCGTACGGCGCGGGCAAAAGGACAAAAAATGTTTTGGGTTGTTTATAAACATGCATTGAAAAATGCAATCATTCCAGTGTTGACGATTATTGGTTTGCAAATGGGGATGCTCCTTGGCGGTGCTATTTTGACAGAATCCATTTTTGCTTGGCCTGGTATTGGTCGCTATATTTACGATGCCATCGGTGCAAGGGATTATCCAGTTATCCAATCAGGCATTCTTATTGTTGCATTCTTCTTCGTCATGATTAACCTGATTGTTGACTTGTTGTACGGTCTTATCGATCCGAGGATTAAATATGACTGAGGAAGGGGGAAGCGTAAATGTCTGAATTTGTGCCAAAAGTGAATGACAATGTAGAAATAGAAAAAGCAGCAGGACCAGGGCGTGAAGCATGGAGAAGTTTCAGCAAGAACAAAGTAGCTGTTGTCGGGGCTGGAATTGTAGTCTTCTTTATTTTGCTGGCAGGAGTCGGCTTTCTATCGCAATATGTTTCATTTATTCCGATAGAGGGCATTAATGACCAAAAATTAGCGGATCGGCTTCTCCCTCCCTCGAGTGAGTACTGGCTTGGAACAGATGACCTTGGAAGAGATATTCTTTCGAGAATTATCCACGGGGCACGCATTTCTCTATCGGTTGGTTTCTTCTCGGTTATTGGGTCGGTTGTTATTGGAAGCATACTAGGCGTTGTTGCAGGGTATTATGGCCGTTGGGTAGATACGGTGATTTCAAGGTTATTTGATATTATGCTTGCATTCCCTTCTATTCTATTGGCCATTGCGATTGTTTCAGTGCTTGGGCCAAGCTTGAGAAATGCACTTATCGCTATTGCAATTATTAATGTGCCGAACTTTGGAAGGCTAATCCGTTCGAAAGTATTAAGTATTAAAGAAGATGAATACATTATGGCGGCAAAAGCAATTGGTATGAAGGATATTCGGATTCTCTATTCCCATATCTTGCCGAATTCGATGGCTCCTGTTATTGTTCAGGGTACGCTCGCTATTGCAACAGCCATTCTTGAAACAGCGGCTCTTGGTTTTCTTGGCCTAGGGGCACAGGCACCACAACCGGAATGGGGAACAATACTTGCGGACTCGAAAAACTATTTGCAGTCGGCTCCATGGACAATGATTTTCCCAGGACTTGCGATTATGTTTACCGTCCTCGGATTTAACCTAATGGGCGATGGTTTACGTGATGCACTAGATCCGCGGATGAAGAGTTAAATGAAGATAAAAAAAGTAGCGCTAGGGTTTGTTAACCTCGGCGCTACTTTTTTAATAGATGTCCTCTTTCAACTTCATATCTATTTCATTATTATGATACTTTTGGAAAGACACAATGAGCTTGTCGAGATGCTCAAGTTGTTCTTCGTAATTCAAAATAGACGATAGAATATGAAGAAGGTGATAAGCAGAAAACTCTTCTTCTTGTTTTGTAATCGCAATTTCTTTAGTGAATATCTCCATCACTTCATGACGCTGTATAAAGTCATCAGTGTGGTTGGTGTTTATTTTATCTGCCTTTAACTTACCGACAAATTTTAAGTGGAGCTGTTCGTGATAAGTTAGTAAGGTATCCAGACGCTCTTGCACCATCATACGGAAATGTTCGGGTAGATTAATCAGTTCGTTTTCATACTGATGCAGTCTTTTTAACACATGATAACTACTTCCAGAAGTGGTTATCATCTGCCTGTAAATGACAAGTTTTCTTGCTTTCGATCTCGTACTCTTTTTAAAGTAGCTGCGTTCTTCTTTGAATAGAAGGTACAGTTCATCGACCTGTGTAAGACGTACTTTCAATTTGGTTAGCGATTTTTTCGTTGCAATATGGTCTGATGCTTGTCTGCCGGCGAGCCGAGTCCAACGGATAATCTCGTCTTGTGCCTGGTGGATAGATTCGAACAGTTTCGTTTCGTATTTCGGAGGCATAAATAGTAGGTTGACCACGAAAGCAGCAAGCACTCCTGTAAGAATCGTTAAAAATCGCAGTAATGCGAATGATAAGAACTCATCGCCTTTGATTTCCATAATGGCAATCATCACGACAAGTGCTAACGAAATCGATTTTTCTAGTCCGAATTTAAGCATAATCAAAATGATAATGACTGCCGCCAGACCTATGATAACTATCTGGTGACCGAATAGAAGAACGAAGGAAATGGCAATAACAGCACCGATGATATTACCTTGAATCTGTTCGATGATTGACAAATAAGATCTGTAAATAGTAGGTTGAATCGCAAAAATGGCTGCAATCCCTGCAAAAACGGGATTCGGAAAATGTAACAGCTCTGCTAGGAACAATGCGAATACAATCGCAATGCCCGTTTTAAAAATGCGGGCACCAAGTTTCATGGAATTATTCCTTTCTACTAAAACTATTTTTCGCTACTGTACCCTAAAAGTGGTCGTATGGTCAATCGTTCAACATAGTTGCGAGTTCTTTAAAGGATTTATCGACCGCGACGAGTGTATCCTGGATGTCTTGTTCTGTATGTGCCGTTGTTAAAAACCATGCTTCATACTTCGATGGTGCTAGATTAATGCCGTTTTTCAACATCAATTTAAAGAACTTGGCGAATGCATCGCCGTCTGTTGCTTCAGCTTGCTCGTAGTTTTCTACTTTTACATCTGTGAAAAATAGCGTGAGAGCTCCTCCCAGACGGTTTGTCGTTAAGATAATACCATGTTCTTTTGCGGAGGCCACTACGCCAGCTTCGAGAATAGCGCCAAGACGATCCATTTCTTCATAAACACCAGGTGTTTGAAGGACTTCCAAACATGCGATACCCGCGAGCATAGATGCAGGATTTCCAGCCATTGTTCCCGCCTGATAAGCAGGCCCTAGTGGAGCAACTTGTTCCATGATTTCTTTTTTGCCGCCGTAAGCTCCGATTGGCAAGCCTCCACCGATGATTTTACCGAAAGCAGTTAAGTCAGGAGTAAGGCCGAGTAAATCCTGAGCACCACCATAATGGAAACGGAATGCTGTAATTACTTCATCATAAACAATTAAAGCACCTTTTTCAGCGGCAAGTTCATGGACAAGTGGTAGGAACCCTTCGTTTGGTTCAACAATCCCGAAGTTCCCAACGATTGGTTCAACTAGGACACAAGCGATTTCGTCTCCCCATTTTGCCATTGCTTCTTTATAAGCTTCTGGATTGTTGAATGGAATCGTGATGACTTCTTCAGCAATAGACTTTGGCACACCAGCAGAATCGGGCGTTCCGAGAGTGGCTGGACCAGAACCGGCAGCAACAAGTACGAGGTCAGAATGGCCATGGTAGCAGCCTGCGAATTTCATGATTTTAGTGCGGCCAGTATAAGCACGGGAAACACGAATAGTCGTCATAACAGCTTCAGTTCCAGAGTTAACAAAACGGACTTTATCCATACCAGGCATTGCTTTCTTCAACATTTTTGCGAATTTCACTTCGTGGCGTGTAGGTGTACCGTATAGAACTCCTGTTTTAGCTGCTGTTACAATGGCTTCTGTAATATGGGGATGCGCATGACCCGTAATGATTGGACCATATGCAGCTAGATAGTCGATATATTTATTGCCATCGACATCCCAGAAATAAGCGCCTTCTGCACGTTCCATTACAGTAGGGGCACCGCCGCCAACAGCTCGGTATGCTCGAGACGGACTATTCACCCCTCCTACGATATGCTCGCATGCTTCATTATAGATTTGTTCCGAATTCGTTCTGTTCATTGTTAATTCCTCCGTTCGATTGATCACCATTCTATTGTAAACAAAACAAGGCCTATACGCCAAAGAAATTGAAACTGAAGAGCATATTCGATAGGATTAAGAAAAGAGTATATGGGAGGAATAGACGATGACGACACTTGAAGGGTTGCATGCACCTAAATTTTCATTGCCAAATGAAAATGGGGACGTAGTTTCATTACAAGACTTTGCTGGTAAGAAATATGTAGTTCTTTATTTTTATCCGAAAGATTCAACACCTGGTTGTACAACACAAGCTTGTAATTTCCGTGATGCCTATGAGGATTTTAGTAAACTGAATGCAGTTGTACTTGGAGTGAGCGCAGATAGTGAGGCGTCACATGGCAAATTTATAGGGAAACACGGATTGCCTTTCTCGCTTCTTGTAGATGAACATCACGAAGTTGCACAACAGTATGATGTCTGGAAGTTGAAGAAGTTATTTGGCAAGGAGTATATGGGTATGGAGCGTTCGACGTTTTTGATTGATCCAACGGGGACGGTCGTTAAGGAATGGCGCAAGGTGAAAGTCAAAGGGCATATAGAAGAAGCACTTGCAACATTGGAACAACTGACGAAATCTTGAAGCGGTTCTAGGAAAGGTTATTAATTCCTAAGAATTTATATATGCCCTTAGATATGAAGTAACAAGCGCTTTAGTTGACATATGCGCCCTAATTTAAGTAAACTAATTATAATAATTATAAAGAGATAATCTTTATGGATTGGGGTGCATGTATGATGTCTGAAGCGAAATTGAAAGAGGCCTTAGACGCATTGAAAAAAAGTGGTGTAAGAATTACTCCACAACGACATGCGATATTAGAGTATCTCATTTCTTCTGAATTACATCCGACAGCTGACGAAATATATAAATCGCTTGAAAGTGATTTTCCTAACATGAGTGTGGCAACAGTCTATAATAATTTACGTGTATTTAGAAATGCTGGGCTTGTTAAAGAACTGACCTATGGGGACGCTTCGAGTCGCTTTGATTTTGTAACAAATGATCACTATCATATTATTTGCAATGAGTGTGGAACAATTGTTGACTTCCACCACCCCGGCCTTGAGGAAGTTGAGCGTTTAGCTTCTCATGTAACGGGATTTGAAGTGAATTCACATCGCCTTGAAGTATACGGGACATGTCCCACATGTGCTCTAAATGTTACAAGTGTTAAATAAAAAAACGTCCGATCTACTTCATTATGAAGCTAGATTGGACGTTTTTTTTATTTTGTATCATCTGTTGACTTGACTGTCTGCTTTTGAGGACGGTTGTAAGACACATCAAACTCTTTTCCTTCTAGTGAAGGATCAAGTGTCAATGGCTCGCGGCAATGTCCACACATATCAACACGGCCGAGCATTTTTGTATGCCTGCCACAACTAGGGCATTGTATTTGTACGGCTCGTGTAGATAACGTACCAATCCAAGCGTAAACTACAGTACTGGCAATGATGGAAAGAAAGCCAAGTGTCATGAAAATAAGCATGACAATCTCGTTGGATCTAAAGAAAATCCCGATATACATAATGACAACCCCGAGGAATATTAACGCAAGGGCGAATGAACGTATTCGGTTTATCTTATTTTTATATGGTTTCATCCAATAGACCTCCTTGATATATCCTCAATAACTATAACATAAATTTTGTTTTTTACATTATTTAAGGTTCAAACAATGAAGGATATTGCCATCTGCTTGTCGAAAGGAAATGACAGGGAGGTGTGGTAGTGGAACAAGTACTTAGACCAATTTATCAGGAGCGAGCAAGTTTTCCAGAGACGCTAGGCGTCATTCTAGTAGAAAAAAGAGGGAAAGGGGATCCTGTTACGGATACATTCGATGCGATCCTCTTAATCATTACCGCTGATGAAGAAATCCCTGTCTTTACGAAACATTACACGGACGGCAATGGGAAAGCTGCAATGCATATTATTAGTGAAAAGCAATTGCGGAAATGGCTACTCCTTGGATCAAAACGAAAAGTAGTAGACTGGTTATTTTACGGTAAAGTCTTTTTTGATCGCAATGAATTTGTAGAACAATTGCGAACGGAATTACAAGAGTATCCTTTTTACGGTCAAAAGATGAAGATGGGGCTTGAGTTTTCCAAGCTTATTAGAGGATATATGGAAGGAAAGACTTTTTTCGAGCAAGGAAACTATATGGATGCCTATCATCATGTCGTTAAATCGCTTCATCATCTTGCGCGACTTGCAGTCATTGAAAACGGATTGTTCCCAGAAGTGACCGTATGGTCGCAGGTGAAAAAGATTGACCCTGCGATTTATAAATTATATGAAGAGCTTATCATGAGTGAGGAGCCCCTTGAGAAACGATTGGAATTGTTGTTTCTTGCGAGCGAATTCTTTATTCATAACCGAACAGCTGATGGAGCCCGTCATATTATGGACGTTATGTCGTCACAAGAGCTATGGACGATTCAAGAACTCCATGAGCATGAAGAAGTTAGGATGTACTCAATCGATCTTGAGGTATTTATTGAATTTCTTATCGATAAAGGATTTATCCAAGTAGTTCAGAGTGATTCGAAAAATGAATTGATCTTCCATAGGGATTACAGCGTAGAGTGATTTGAATTGGTAACACCTACAGAACTATTTAACTTTAGTCAGCAGACATTTGGATACTCACTGAATGGGGTAACCTAATTTTGTACAGGTCATTTATATAGAAGTAAGATGCTTCTGCTGAATAAAGTTAAATTAGTTTCGTTCATCTTGTTGACAATCAAATATAACCCATGCTAATATAATTAACGTCGCTTAGGAAATGAAGTGAAATTGCTAAGAGGCAAAGCATAACTACCTAAAAAAAGAAAACGAAATTAATCGTTGACTCATTCGAGGTAAGATGCTAAGATAGAAAACGTTGCTCCACAGAAGTGTTGAAAACGACGAAAAAGAAATTGAAATTAGTTGTTGACACGGAGAGCATAACTTGATATGATATGAAAGTTGCTTGCGAGATAACGGCAACGAAAAAAATCAACATGAACCTTGAAAACTGAACAGCAAAACGTCAATGAAATACAGCGAGAGTGCTTAACGCACTTAAGCAAAACACATGACATTATTGAAGAGAGATGAAGTTAAATCTTTCTCTAATGCCAGCAAGAAATGAGCTATTCATTTTCTTCTATTATGGAGAGTTTGATCCTGGCTCAGGACGAACGCTGGCGGCATGCCTAATACATGCAAG
>NZ_JAWLIQ010000014.1:0-130754 GCF_033485175.1 Sporosarcina sp. YIM B06819
ACTTAGAAACGTTTTGCTCGAATGCGTTAAGCACTCTCGCTATATTTCATTGACGTTTTGCTGTTCAGTTTTCAAGGTTCATGTTGATATTGTTTGTCGCTGTTATTTCGTAAGCAACTTTTATATCATATCAAGTTACGCTTCACATGTCAACAACTAATTTCAATTTCTTTTTTTGTTGTTTTCATTAATCTGTGGGGCAACGTTTATTACTATACCACCTCCTCTTTTAAAATGCAATACTTATTTCAAAATAACTTTCAATCTCCTACTAACCAATACAACTGTCGCCACGCGAAGCTTTTCTGACGACTTCACGTGGTAGTGACTGCTTTTTGAATACTCTATAGTAGGGATACTTTAAAGCAAGTTTTAAATCAATACTTTCTCTATGGCAATATGACGATTTGTAGTGAGGTCCAAAATCGTACCATCTACACTTTTCTTGATCATTGGACGTAATCTTGCATCACGATGAACAAACACTACTTCTCCTACCTCACCACTGGTCAATCGCACACGTGTTCCAATTGAAAGATTGCCTACTAGATCTAGTAATGCTTGCACAACCTTAATATCGAACTTTCCAAACTCTTCTTCCTTTATCATCTCAATCACTTTAAATGGGGATTCCTTTGCACGATGAATCCGTTCCGATGTCATTGCATGAAAAACATCTGCTACCGCAAGTACTTGTGAAAATACAGTAACTTGATCCATTTTGTCTCCACGCGGGTAGCCACTTCCATCAAGACGCTCGTGATGCTGTAAGATAGCTAGCTTCATTTCTTGGCGTAAAAGGGGGGTATCTTGGATCATCTGGTAGCTATACACTGTGTGTTTTTTCACTTCATTAAATTCATTTTTTGTAAGAAATGCCGCCTTTTCTGTAATGGATGGATCAATTTTGGCCATTCCACAGTCTGCCAAAACACCAGCAAGTCCAAGTTGTAGAACCTGCCCTTTCGGGAATCCCATCTGTGAACAAATAGCAGATGCTAATATCCCAACAGCAATTGAATGGTGAGACATATAGTCTTTAGGATCCGACATATCATTTAAAATGGTTAATACCCTTTTTTGATTGGAAAACTCCTCCAATAAAGGAATTGCTATCGAACGAACTTTTGCAATATCTGGTCGTATGCCTGACCGCCATCCAATAAATTCTTTTTTATAACTTTGGACTGCTCGGCCATACTGTATTTGTATGTCCAGTTGCTCCATCGGTATTTTGGCGAGAATATCATCTGGGTCTACTGGATTTTCTTGATTAACTTTATGTACTTGTTCTTTTTTCACAACAAGGCGTTCATGAATTTTAACCTTTTGCACACCAAAAACCTGCAAAATCTCTATATGCTCAAGTGAAACTTCAGTATCTTTTCTAACGATTGGATAGATTGTGTTTACGAAAATATCTTCACTTATTACAAGACCAGGACGTAAATCACTCGTTTTGATATATGTGTCTGTCATCAAGGCTCCCCACTTTCACCTCATAGTTCCCTTTATCATACTCTAAACATTTCAATTAAACGATAAAAAAAGTTATTGAAATGACTGACTCAGCCACTTCAATAACTTCTTCATGTTCAAGATTCGCTATCTTCGTCTTTTTCTACGATTGGCGACACTGTTAAATCTTCTTTAGCCTCCGAAAGAGTTTCACCTTCTAAGACTTGATTGTCGTCAAGCTCTTCATCGTCTTCTTTTTCTACTTTAGCAACAGTCGCAACAAGTTCGTCTTCACCTAATCGGATTAGACGTACTCCTTGTGTGCTTCGTCCGATAACAGAAATATCCTCGATATCCATACGGATTAAAATACCATGGATTGTGATTAACATAAGATCCTCTGTACCATCTACTGTCTTCATCGCCACAAGTAAACCGTTACGCTCAGTGACATTCAATGTTTTTAATCCGTAACCGCCACGCGATTGAATACGGTATTCCTCTTCAGGCGTACGTTTTCCGAAGCCTTTTTCTGTCACAACTAGAATTTCATCGCCCTCGTGCACGATATCCATGCCGATTGTAATGTCACCTTCGCGTAAACGAATACCACGTACGCCGCCAGCTACCCGTCCCATAGAGCGGATTTCTACTTCGTTGAATTTAATCAACATCCCATCTTTCGTACCGATGGCAATATTGTCTTCACCGTTCGTCATTTTGACTCCAATAAGTTCATCATCGCCACGTAGCGTTAGCGCAATCAAACCATTTGATCTGATATTAGCAAACTCTGTAACAGGTGTGCGTTTGACGATACCACTACGAGTCGCAAAGAATAAGTACTTATCTTCCTCAAACACTGCGACAGGAATCATTGCTGTTACTTTTTCATCTTTGTCTACACCTAGTAGGTTGATGATCGGTAATCCTTTGGCAGTCCGGCTGAATTCAGGCACTTGATAGCCTTTTGTCCGGAATACCCGCCCTCTACTCGTAAAGAATAGAATTGTATCATGCGTCGATGTATTCAAAAGATGCTCGACGAAGTCATCGTCATTCGTACCCATTCCTTGAATTCCACGACCACCTCGACGTTGGCTTCGGTAGGTATTAGCAGGCAGACGTTTAATATAACCGTTATGTGTAAGTGTCAATACTGAATTCTCGACTGGAATAAGATCTTCGTCCTCAATCATTTCAGCTCCGCCTAGCGTGATTTCCGTTCTGCGTTTATCTTCAAAACGGGTTTTCACTTCTAGTAATTCTTCACGAATAATTTCAAGCAGTTTCATTTCATCGGAAAGAATAGCGCGAAGTTCTGCCATTAAGAGCTGTAGTGCTTCATATTCACTTTCGATTTTGTCCCGCTCGAGTCCTGTCAAACGTTGGAGACGCATATCAAGGATAGCTTGCGCTTGACGGTCAGATAAATCAAATTGATCCATCAATCCTACTTTTGCTTCATCTGTTGTTTTAGATGCGCGAATAAGAGCGATGATTCTATCAATATTATCAAGTGCTATACGCAGTCCTTCCAAAATATGTGCACGATCTTCCGCTTTTTTCAGGTCATACTGTGTCCGTCTACGAATGACGACTTTTTGGTGCTCTAGGTAATGATATAAAATTTCTTTTAGTGCAAGAACTTTTGGCTGGCCATCGACGAGCGCAAGCATATTGACACCAAAGCTAGATTGCAATGCCGTCTGCTTGTATAAATTATTTAACAATACATTAGCATTAGCATCACGGCGCACTTCAATTACGATACGCATGCCTGTACGGTCTGATTCGTCTGCCAAATACGTGATACCATCGATTTTCTTATCTCGTACTAATTCTGCAATTTTTTCAATAAGTCGCGCCTTATTTACTTGGAACGGCAACTCACTAACAATAATGGTTTCTCTGCCATTTGATTTCTGTTCAATTTCAACTTTACCGCGAATAATGACAGAACCTTTTCCTGTTTCATAAGCTCTTCTTATTCCACTACGGCCAAGTATAATCCCTCCAGTAGGGAAATCAGGGCCTGGAATAATTTCCATCAATTCTTCTGTCGTCACGGCGGGATTATCCGCTAATGCTATAACGGCGTCAATCGTTTCTCCAAGATGATGCGGTGGAATATTTGTTGCCATTCCGACCGCTATACCTGTTGTCCCGTTGACAAGCAAATTTGGATAACGGCTTGGTAAAACAACCGGTTCTCTTTCCTGTTCATCATAGTTATTTTGATAATCGACAGTATCTTTATTAATATCCCGAAGAAGTTCCATTGCAATACGTGACATACGAGATTCTGTGTATCGCATCGCTGCTGCCCCGTCGCCATCAACGGAACCGAAATTGCCGTGACCGTCGACGAGCATATATCGATAGTTGAAATCCTGAGCCATCCGTACCATCGTCTCATATACAGCACTATCACCATGTGGGTGATACTTACCGATAACATCTCCGACGATACGTGCAGACTTCTTATGTGGTTTATCGGCGGTATTTCCAAGATCCTGCATTGCATACAAAATACGACGGTGCACTGGTTTCAAACCATCCCTTACGTCTGGGAGGGCACGTGAAACAATGACACTCATTGCATAGTCAAGGAATGAAGTTTTCATTTCCTTACTAATGTTGATGCCTTGGACACCACGTTTCGGCATATCTGCCATGTTGTTAGACTCCTTTCAGCTCAACGTTCCTCAAGTATCTATATTTGTAACATACATTGCATTGTCTTCGATGAATTTACGACGAGGTTCAACGTCGTCTCCCATTAGGTGTTGGAATGTTAAATCTGCATCAAAGGCATCTTCAAGTTCAACTTGCAGCAATGTACGCTGCTCTGGATCCATCGTCGTATCCCATAATTGTGTCGCATCCATCTCACCAAGACCTTTATAACGAGTAATGACAGGTTTTGGCGTAGGCGACATCCGACCTAGGATTTCTTCAAGTTCTTCTTCTTTATAGCAATATTCTTCAGTTTTCCCTTGTTTCACACGGTAAAGTGGCGGCTGGGCAATGTAGACGTAGCCAGCTTCAATAAGTGGTCGCATGAAACGGAAGAAGAAGGTTAGTAACAGTGTACGAATATGTGCACCATCGACATCCGCATCAGTCATAATGACAAGTTTGTGATAACGTGCCTTCGAAAGATCGAATTCTTCTCCTATCCCAGTCCCTAGTGCTGTAATCATTGCACGGATTTCTAAGTTACCTAAAATACGATCTAGTCGTGCCTTTTCGACATTCAAGATTTTTCCTCGAAGCGGAAGAATGGCTTGGAAATGGCGGTCGCGTCCCATTTTTGCTGAACCGCCCGCCGAGTCACCTTCAACGATATACAGCTCGCTTATCCCCGGATCACGTGATGAACAATCGGCTAATTTACCTGGCAAGCTAGAAACTTCGAGTACAGACTTACGACGTGTAAATTCACGCGCATTTTTTGCCGCAATACGTGCTCGTGCTGCCATGAGGCTTTTATCAATGATTTGACGCGCAGTCGTTGGATTTTCAAGTAAGAACCGTTGGAATCCTTCCGAGAACAGTGAATTCGTAATTGTGCTCACTTCAGAGTTTCCTAGTTTCGTCTTTGTTTGCCCTTCAAACTGTGGATTCGGGTGCTTGATGGAAATAATAGCCGTCAAACCTTCGCGAACGTCATCGCCTGATAAATTTGGGTCTGCTTCTTTTAGTGCTCCATTTTTTCGAGCGTAATCATTGATTACACGTGTAAGTGCGGTTTTGAAGCCCGACTCATGCGTACCGCCTTCATAGGTATTGATATTATTCGCAAATGAAAACAGATTTTCGGCATAGCCAGCATTATATTGCATAGCAATTTCGATTGAAATGCCATCTCTTTCACCTTCGATGAAAATTGGATCTTCATGGATCGGTTCTTTGTTTTTATTCAAATGTTCGACGTAGGACTTGATACCGCCCTCATAGTAATAAGTATCAGTGCGCGCTTCATCATCTCGCTCATCTGTAATCGTAATACGCAGGCCCCGATTTAGATAAGCAAGCTCACGCAAACGATGTGCCAGAATATCGTATTCATATACTGTTGTTTCAGTAAAAATTTCTGGATCGGCTTTAAAACGGATTCTTGTCCCCGTTTCGTCAGTCTCGCCAATTACGTTCAGTTCTTCTACCACATCACCACGTTCAAACTTAATGAAATGAACTTGACCATCAAGTTTGACAAATACTTCAGTCACTTCAGACAAAGCATTGACAACAGACGCACCTACACCGTGTAAGCCACCTGATACCTTATAGCCTCCACCACCGAATTTACCTCCAGCATGAAGCACAGTCATAATGACTTCCACAGCAGGACGCCCAGTAGATTCTTGGGTACCAACCGGAATTCCACGACCGTTATCGTCGACACTTATCCAGTTATCTTTTTCTATTGTTACTCCGATATGATCACAGTGTCCCGCAAGTGCCTCGTCAATACTATTATCAACGATTTCCCATACAAGATGGTGAAGTCCTCTCGAACTAGTTGTCCCGATATACATACCTGGACGTTTGCGGACAGCCTCGAGTCCCTCTAAGACTTGGATCTGATTCGCATCATAAGCTGTCTGCAACTCTTTCTCTTCCATTGCCAAACTGTTCACCATTCCTTTCTGAACGTCTAACATCTATCCATTTTCGTGCATTGTAAAAATTAATTAAGTGAAGATAACGGTAATCATTGTCCCTTTTTTTTAGCCACTACGCCTGCCGTTACTTCAAAGATATCTGCTTGTCGAATTGTGTCATGGTCAATCCCTGCCACGTTCGTCGTTGTAACAATCGTTTGAACTTGCCCTTGAATGGTATTCAAGAGGTGAGATTGCCGGTAATCATCAAGTTCAGACAGAACATCATCGAGAAGGAGGATAGGTGTTTCTCCGACTTCTTGCTTAACTAGCTCGATTTCGGCAAGTTTAAGGGACAGCGCCGTCGTCCGCTGCTGTCCCTGTGAACCATAAGTCTGAATATCATATCCGTTCACAAAAAAGTGAAGATCGTCACGATGTGGTCCAACCAATGTCATCCCACGTTCTAGCTCGCGACGCTTTACTTCAAGCAACTTTTGACCGAATATAGATTCCATTTGTTCAACAGTCTGTCCTGAATCAAACTCTTTTAGTGTTGCATAAGCGACTTCAAGTGATTCAATTCCACGAGAAATTCCATTGTGGATTGGTTCCGCCCATTGTTGTAAAAGTTGCATGAAGTAAAATCTTTTACGAATAATTTGTACAGCTACTTGAATATACTGCTCTGTATAAACATCAAACATGACATCATTAAGATCCAATTTCCCCCGATTGTTTTTCAAAATAGCATTACGCTGTTTCAGGATCTTTTGGAATGTTAACAGGTCATGTAAATAGGTTGGTGAAATTTGGCCAATTTCCATATCAAGAAATCGTCTGCGTACCTGAGGGCTCCCTTTTACAAGATTCAAATCCTCTGGTGCAAACATGACGACATTCAATTGACCAATGTACAAGCTTAGGCGGTTTTGTTCTAGATGATTGACTCGCGCTTTTTTGCCTTTTTTCGACAAGATTAATTCTAACGGCAGTCGTCCATACTTTCGTTGAATGTCTCCTTCTATTTTACCATATTCTTGGTCCCAGCGTATTAATTCACGATCATTCGATGTTCGATGGGATTTTGCCATTGAAAGTACATAAATGGCTTCCATCACGTTAGTCTTCCCTTGCGCATTTTCACCAATCAACACATTAATATGCGGAGAAAATGATAAATCGAGTGTTGCATAGTTCCGGTAATCAGTTAATGCAAGTCGTTCAATGTGCATCCGTTTGCTCAGTTAAAATGTCATGTATTTTATATCTGCCAACGCCAGGAACATTAACAACATCGCCATGACGAAGTTTTTTACCTCGGCGTTGCTCTGCTTCACCATTGACATAGACAGTATGTTCTTCTAAAAACCATTTAGCCATGCCTCCAGAACTGATTGCATCTGTCATTTTTAATAATTGACCGAGCGTTATGTACTCAGTATCGATCGTTAGGTTTTCCATTGGACCCCAACCCTTCGCAAATTAGTGTATCCCTCTATTTTAGCCGACTTTCGCTTGGATATCAATTACGCCAGAGTGTAATTGATATCCATACTTTGAAACCTTTGTTGAATAAAAATAAAAAGGATAGTCAAATGAGTGACTATCCTTCGAAGTTTAATATGTTCTGACTGGTAGAATCAGCTGCAAAATAGAATCATCATCCACTGATTTTAAAATGAAAGGTCGCATAGCTCCTGTAAATTGAATCGCTACATCTTGGCCATCAATTGCTTTCAATGCATCCATCATATATTTAGCGCTAAAGGAGATTTTAAGCTCTTCCCCTGTAATACTAATTGCCTCTACCAGTTCTTCAACCTTCCCTACTTCAGGTGAATTTGAAGAGATTTCAATAACTTTTCCTTCGTCTGTTGAAAATCGGACAATATTATTCCGTTCTTCACGAGCTAGAAGAGAGGCTCTGTCAATCGCTTGAAGAAGCAGACGTCCATTGACAGTTACTGTTGTTTTGTATTCAGAAGGAATCAAACGTGAAGTATCGGGATAATTGCCTTCTAGTAAACGCGAGTAAAATAGCACATTTCGAGTTTTGAACAATACTTGCTGATCTGCAATGACTATATCCACAAGTTCGCTATTATCAGGCAAAATCTTATTCAATTCTTGAAGACTTTTTCCGGGGATAACAACACTGAAAGGAACTTCTGGCATTTCTTCAGGCACTGTTAGTCTTCTCGCCAATCTGTGACTATCTGTAGCAACGCAAGAAAGTCCACCGTCTTTTGCTTCCCAATGAACGCCCGTCAATATGGGTCTTGTTTCTTGCTGGGACACAGCAAATACTGTTTCACGAATGACTGATTTCATCAGATCCGATGGTAATGAAAAGAGATACTCGTCTTTTACCTCGGGTAAGACTGGGTAATCCTCTGCATCTGATCCGATTAGATGGAATTCAGTTTTACCTGATTGAATATGCGTTTGAAGTCCATTGACAACTTCTATCGTTACATCATTTGTTGGGAGTTTTCGTACAATCTCACTAAAAACTTTTGCCTGTAATACAATACTTCCTTTTTCAAAAACACGTATGATTTGTTCTCCGTTTTCTTCGGCAGGAATAAACGTACAGATCGTAATATCAGAATCACTACCTGTCATTGTCATTCCTTTATCATCCACATCAATTTTTATACCCGTCAAAATTGGAATAGCAACTTTGTGACTGATTGCTTTCATTACATCACTTAATCCATCGATTAATCGATCTCTCATGATTTCAACTTTCATTCTATACCCTCGCTTATATAGTATTAATGTTTAATAAATTAGTAGTAATAGTAGTAGGGGCTGTGGAAATGTGGATAAGCCACTTATTCCTCGGCCTATTAAGGTTTTCCACATGTGCATAAACTGTTTATGAGCATGCATCCCTTATTCTATGTTATACACAGGTCATCCTCTACCAAGTGCATTACGTACATCTTGGATATCTTGTTGAAGTCCTTGATCGTCTTTCAGCATTTTGCTGATTTTTTCATGTGCATGAATCACAGTTGAATGATCTCGGCCACCAAATTCAGAACCGATTTTAGGTAATGAGGAATCCGTCAATTCTCGTGATAGATACATGGCAATTTGGCGTGGAAAAGCAATGGATCGTGTTCTTTTTTTTGCTGTAAAATCCTCTAATCGAATGTTGAAGTGCTCTCCAACAGCCTTTTGGATGTCGAGAATGGTTACGGTACGAGGTCGCGAATTTGGAATAATATCCTTTAACGCTTCGGCAGCAAGATCTGTATTCATATCTGTATTGACAAGGGATGAATAGGCAACGACACGTATAAGTGCGCCTTCAAGTTCACGTATGTTCGAGTCAATCTGGTTGGCAATGTATAGCATGACTTCGTTGGGGATATCAATAAGTCCATCTGCCTTGGCCTTTTTACGCAAGATGGCAATCCGAGTTTCTAGATCCGGAGGGGCTATGTCTGTAATAAGACCCCATTCAAAGCGCGATCTAAGTCGATCTTCAAGTGTTGGAATTTCTTTTGGTGGTCGGTCACTTGAAATGACAATCTGTTTTGATTCCTCATGAAGTGTATTGAATGTATGGAAGAATTCTTCTTGTGTTTGTTCTTTTCCAGCAAGGAATTGAATATCATCTATTAAAAGTACGTCTACGTTCCGATAACGATTCCGGAATTCGACAGCTTTGTTATCGCGGATTGAGTTGATGAATTCGTTCGTGAATTTTTCAGAAGAAAGATAAACTACTTTTGCTGATGGGTTTTGTTCGAGTACATAATGTCCAATTGCATGCATTAAGTGGGTCTTTCCAAGCCCAACCCCTCCGTAGATGAACAATGGGTTATAAGCTTTTGCAGGTGCTTCAGCTACTGCAAGTGATGCAGCATGGGCAAAACGATTTCCTGAACCAATTACGAATGTATCGAATGTGTATTTAGGATTGAGCATACCAGGTGCTGTTACCGCCGGAGCTGTTTCAATGGGCTTCACGGTTGGTTTAGGTACCATAAAATCATTTTCTACCATATCTTCTGGAACGACAAAATGAATGATTCGATCTTCACCAGTCAGTTCAGATAAGATGCCAGTAATCAGATGTACATAGTGAGTTTCAAGCCATTCTTTTGCGAATGAATTTGGTACGGCAATTGTGACGTTTTCTTCGCCATACGACATGAGTTTTGTCGATTTAAGCCAGGTTTCAAAACTAGGCCTTGAAATTTTCTGCTCAACTTTCGACAATACTTCGCTCCATAATTCTTCTAAGTGTTCCAATCTCTTGCCTCCTTTACAGTAAAAAATCCGTGATATCCGCTAGAGGCTTTATTTGCATTCAGGTAGTGTTTGAACACTTTCTGAATAAAAGGCTTCTTGCATGTATCACGTAATTTATAGAAATGGGGTCTTTTGCTGAATTCAAATAAAACCCGAGGATATGTATTATACACAGTTTCCACTCGTGTGGATAACAATTATACAAAAATGTTGAAAAAATTATCCACAACCTATCAACAAGTGTGGATAACAAAATCGCTATAAAATTATGTGCACAACAAAATCCATCTCATTGTATCAGGAATCGGAACGGATTACAAGGATTCTTCAGTCTTATCCACAAGGCTTACAAATGTGGATGAAACCTTTATCCACAGGCCTTAATATGTGAAAAACGTGTCGATAAGGTATGTGGATAAAAAAAGTTCCGTGAAATAGTATGCACACGGTCATCGCAAGAAATTTGACGAAGGTGTGGATAACTAATTAACATAAGCGTAACAACAAATGTATGTATCAATTTTTTGTTCAATAAAAAAAGGTTGACTTTTACTGTGAAATACCGATATACTATTCAAGACTGTCATGTAGTAAACAGACAATCACGCAGGAGGTGTCTTAAACAATGAAACGTACATTCCAACCAAATAAACGTAAACGTAGTAAAGTTCACGGCTTCCGTGCGAGAATGAGCACGAAAAGCGGACGTAGAGTTCTTGCAGCTCGTCGACGCAAAGGAAGAAAAGTGCTTTCAGCATAAGGCCACTGCCTCAGTGGTCTTTTTTTCTATTGAAAATCAAATTTAAGTGACGAAGTAGGTGTGTTTTATGAACAAACGTCAACGAATAAAGAAAAATGAAGAGTTCCAGCACGTTTTTAAAAAAGGAAAATCAGTCGCCAACCGGCAATTTGTTGTTTATTCATATAGGAAGGAACAGCAGCCGGAATTTCGAATTGGCCTTTCCGTTAGTAAGAAGGTTGGGAACGCAGTCACACGAAACCGTATTAAACGTTATTTAAGGCAGTCTTTCCTAGAAATGAAAGACGAATTACGGAATGATATGGATTATGTCATCATCGCCAGGCATCAGGCGGCCACACTTGATTTTCATGAAACCAAAAAAAGTTTGCAACATGTTTTACGTATCGCACGTGTACTAAAGAAGAAGTAGAAGGATACAATTTAAAATGATAAACTTGAAATAGCTTCAATAAAAAGGCGAATGGTATTTCATTTGCTTCCAAGGAAAAAGATATGATTTGGGGGAACCAATTTGAAAAAGAAGGTAGCGTTACTTTTAATGCTGACAGCATTATCGGTATTCCTAGCGGGATGTTCTGAATTCAATCAGCCAATCTCTGTAGACAGTGAAGGATTTTGGAACAAGTATATTGTTTGGCCGCTTGTGTCGTTAATAATAGTTTTCAAAGATTTACTGGGGACATATGGGTGGGGAATTGTTGCAGTTACAATCATCATTCGACTTGTCTTGCTTCCATTAATGATTAAACAAACGCAAAGTTCGAAGCGAATGCAAGAAGTTCAGCCGGAACTCAATGCATTGAAAGAAAAGTACAAGTCAAAAGATGCCGTTACGCAACAGAAGTATCGCGAAGAAATGCAAAAAGTAATGTCTGAACGAAAAATCAATCCAGCAGCGGGTTGTTTACCGGTTCTTATCCAAATGCCAATCCTTTTTGGCTTCTATCATGCCATCAGTCGTATGAATGTTACGTATGATATCGGTAAATTCCTATGGTTTGAACTTGCAGCACCAAGTATTACGCTTGCAGTAATTGCAGGACTTATGCAGTTCATCGTATTGCGGACAGGCCCGGCAATGGGGAATCCCCAAATGAAGGTAATGATGTATATCATGCCATTTATGATCATGATTTTCGGTTCATTCTTACCAGCTGCACTTGCACTGTATTGGGTAATCGGAAATATCATTTCAGTTATTCAAAATATCTTTATTTACAAACCATTTAAGAAAGAAGAAGTGGAGCCTGTAAAAGTAGGAGGGAAAAGAAAATGACAAGGATGACGCGAAGGGGAGCCACAGTTGAATTGGCGATCTCGTCAGCAGTAGCAGCACTCGGCGTTACACGTAACGAAGTTGAAGTTAAAGTGATCGATCAAGGGAGAAAAGGATTTCTTGGTTTTGGTGCAAAAGAAGCTGAAGTGACCGTAACGGTTATACATGTAGACGAACCTTCCGTCCTTGAAAAAATTGTCATACCCGAAGCGCCTATTATTGATTTGAAAGAAGAAATCGTTATCGAATCAACTATAGTGGCCCCGCAACAACAAGTACCAGTCGAAGAATTATCTGCTGAAGCGGCCATTAAAGAAACAGAAAATTATTTGCAACAGATTGCAATCGGTATGGGAATTGAAGATATTCAAGTCAGCCATGAAATCGACGGTAAATACGTCACTTTCCAATTGGAAAGTGCAAAAGCTGCACTTTTAATCGGAAAACGAGGGCAAACCTTGAATGCACTTCAACAACTAGCCCAGCTTGTTACAAATAAATCAGCCGATCAATTCAAAGTAGTTCGAGTCGATGTAGGCGATTATCGGGAACGTCGTGAACAATCACTAGAACAACTGGCCGATCGAATGGCTGATAAAGCTGTACGAACGGGACGAAAAGTACAACTGGAGCCAATGCCTTCTTACGAAAGAAAAGTAATCCATAATGCGTTGTCGAATCGCTTGGATATCGAAACGTATTCGGAAGGTAAAGATCCATTTAGATATCTCGTCATCGAATCCGTACGATGATATAATAATTTCTCGCGAAGACGTAGCTGTCTTTGCGAGTTTTTTATTTTAATGAAATAAAGTTGAAACTTATCCACATATTTAGGCTCCTCACGCTAGAAGGATTAGCCGTTTTGTGATACTATATTATGTTAGATAGTCATGTTCGAAAATGGTTTATCCACATGTGAATAACTAAGCTAGGAAGGTGAAGAATGTGCATTTTGATACAATAGCCGCGGTTTCAACTCCGATGGGGGAAGGCGCGATTGCCATCGTCAGACTCAGCGGAGACGAAGCTATTCAAATAGCAGATCGCATTTTCCGTTCTCCGTCAGGAAAAAAGTTAATTGAAGAACAATCACATACAATCCATTATGGTCATTTGGCAAATCCCTCCACAGGCGAGGTTGTTGAAGAGGTAATGGTTTCTCTTATGAAAGCACCAAAAACATTTACACGTGAAGACGTGATTGAAGTGAATTGTCATGGAGGCCTTGTCGCTGTTCAACGGGTGCTCCAACTAGTGTTAAAAGAAGGTGCCCGTCTTGCTGAACCGGGTGAGTTCACAAAACGTGCATTCCTTAATGGACGAATTGACTTGTCACAGGCGGAGGCAGTCATGGATTTGATCCGAGCGAAAACGGACCGTGCCATGAATGTTGCGCTGAACCAAATGGAAGGAAAACTTTCACGGTTAATTGGCGACTTACGACAAGCACTTCTTGAAACATTAGCGCAAGTCGAAGTGAATATCGATTATCCAGAGTATGATGATGTCGAAGAAGTAACAATCCCTCTCATGATTGAAAAAGGGACATGGGTAAAAAATGAAATTGATCAATTATTACGTACGTCATCCCAAGGAAAAATTCTTCGGGAAGGGCTATCTACCGTTATTGTGGGCAGACCGAATGTGGGTAAATCTTCGTTGCTAAATAGCCTCGTTCAAGAAAATAAAGCAATCGTAACTGACATAGCAGGGACGACGCGTGATATTATTGAAGAGTACGTCAATGTTCGAGGTGTTCCGCTTCGTCTTGTCGATACTGCTGGAATACGGGAAACCGAAGACATCGTGGAACGAATAGGTGTTGAGAGGTCAAGGCAAGTACTAAAGGAAGCCGATTTAATTTTACTTGTTTTAAATAGTTCTGAAGAGCTTTCTATAGAAGATGAGCGCCTTTTTGAAGCGATAGCGGGAATGGATGCCATTATTGTCGTTAATAAAACCGATCTTCCACAGAAAATTGATTTAGCGAAAGTGAAAGATCTCTCGGCTAATGGAAAGCTCGTTACTACATCCCTTTTGAAAGATGAAGGGATCGATGAATTAGAAGAAGCAATTGCTGGGCTCTTTTTCGAAGGAAATTTAGAGTCAGGGGATTTCACATATGTATCCAACGCAAGACATATCGCATTGCTACACAACGCGCGAGCAACTATTGAAGATGCAATAGGCGCAGCTGAAGCAGGTGTTCCAGTCGATATGATACAGATTGATGTCATACGGACATGGGAAATTCTCGGTGAAATTATCGGGGATACTGTCCAGGAAAGTTTAATTAACCAGTTGTTCGCACAATTTTGCCTCGGAAAATAACAAATAGAAAGAAGGAAGAGAAGAACATGCCACAATTCGAAGCAGGCACGTTCGATGTTATTGTCATTGGGGCCGGTCATGCCGGTGTTGAGGCGGCATTATCCGCTGCCAAAATGGGTGCATCGACGCTTGTACTAACAATGAATCTCGATATGATTGCTTTTATGCCTTGTAATCCTTCACTTGGCGGTCCTGCAAAAGGGATTGTCGTACGTGAAATTGATGCACTTGGCGGTGCAATGGGGAAAGTAATTGATAAAACACACATCCAAATGCGGATGTTGAATACAGGAAAAGGACCTGCTGTACGTGCACTTCGTGCGCAAGCCGATAAGGTCCTTTATCAACAAGAAATGAAACGTCTTCTCGAAGAACAGGACAATTTAACGCTCCATCAAGGAGTCGTGGAAGAATTAATTGTCGAAGATAATGAAGTAAAAGGTCTGATCACGCAAGTAGGGGCATTATACCGCGCCAAGACGGTGATTGTCACAACGGGTACATTCCTACGCGGAGAGGTTATTATCGGGGACTTGAAATATTCAAGTGGCCCGAATAATCAAATGCCTTCCATAAAACTGGCAGATAATATTCGAGAACTCGGATTCGAGATGGTGAGATTCAAAACAGGTACGCCACCACGCGTCAATAGTCGAACAATCGATTACAGTAAAACTGAAATCCAACCAGGTGATGATGTACCGCGTTCTTTCAGTTTTGAAACAACTGAATTCATTATGGATCAATTGCCATGCTGGCTCACGTATACATCGCCGAGAACACATGAAATTATTAACGAAAACCTTCATTTATCGCCGATGTATTCGGGGGTCATTAAAGGGAAAGGGCCTCGTTATTGCCCGTCTATTGAAGATAAAATTGTGCGTTTTGCCGATAAATCACGTCATCAGATTTTCCTTGAACCTGAAGGTCGAAATACCAAAGAAGTGTATGTCCAAGGATTATCAACAAGCTTACCTGAACATGTCCAAAGACAGCTGATTGAAAGTGTTCCAGGACTTGAAAAGGCTGAAATGATGCGTGCTGGTTATGCGATTGAATATGATGCAATCGTTCCAACACAATTATGGCCGACACTTGAAACAAAAAAGATTCGTAATTTATATACAGCAGGCCAATTGAATGGTACATCTGGTTATGAAGAGGCGGCAGCACAAGGAATCATGGCTGGGATTAACGCAGCTTCACGCGTTCTAGGGAAGGCGGAGTGCGTCCTAGGCCGTGCAGATGCATATATAGGTGTTTTGATTGATGACCTTGTCACAAAAGGTACAAGCGAGCCATACAGGCTTCTAACATCACGTGCAGAATACCGACTATTGCTACGCCACGATAATGCAGATTTACGCTTAACTGAAATAGGGTATGAACTTGGCATGATTAGTGAAGAACGACATGCAGCTTATCTTCTGAAGAAACAACATATCGAAGAAGAAATTGATAGATTACGCAAAATATCGATTAAACCTGACGAGCTTGTTCAGGGGATTATTCGTGAAACGGGTGGTACTGAACTAAGAGAACCGATGAAAGCTGCGGATCTTTTGAAGCGCCCGGAAATAAATTATAGCCAAATTGAACGGATTGTTCCTCCAACAGAAAAAAATTCTGAAGAAGTGGAAGAACAAGTCGAGATTTTTATTAAGTATGAAGGTTATATTGAAAAATCAATGCAGCAAGTAGAGAAAATGAAAAAGATGGAGAACAAGAAAATACCAGAGAATATTGATTACAATGCAATATCTGGTATCGCGACGGAGGCAAAAAGTCAGTTGAATGAAGTTAGACCTTTGTCCATCGCGCAAGCATCTCGAATATCCGGCGTTAACCCGGCTGACATTTCAATTCTTCTCGTCTATATCGAACAAGGGAAGATTGCCAAAATTTCGGGATAAGTAATGATGGTCTTACGCTTTTCTTTTACAAGGGGGATATTTAATTGAATGAAGAGCAATTTGTACAAGCATTGAAGGAACAAGGCATCGAATTGAATGAAACGCAAATAGCGCAATTTGCTAAGTATTTTGAGCTACTTGTAGAGTGGAATGAAAAAATGAACTTAACGGCTATCACAGATGCACCGTCAGTTTATTTGAAACATTTCTACGACTCAATTTCTGCTGCTTTTTACATTGATTTTAATGGACGAAAAACAATCTGCGATGTCGGAGCTGGAGCCGGTTTTCCAAGTATTCCTTTGAAAATTTGCTTCCCTGACCTCGATGTAACCATAGTCGATTCATTAAATAAGCGGATTGGATTTTTGGGGACATTGGCAGAGGAGCTTCAACTTACAAATGTGAATTTTGTCCATGCGAGAGCAGAAGATTTCGGACAGAACCCATTGTATCGTGAAAATTTTGATATGGTTACTGCGCGCGCGGTTGCACGCCTGTCAGTACTCGCTGAATTATGTGTGCCTCTCGTTAAATTAGGTGGAATCTTTATTTCCATGAAAGGCGCCGCTGCGGACGATGAACTTTCAGATGCCAAAAAATCACTTGCCATTCTCGGCGCACTTATCAAGGAAGAACACTCATTCAAGCTACCAGTTGAAAACAGTGAACGAAATATCTTTGTTTTTGATAAAGAAAAGAAAACGCCTAAAAAGTATCCACGTAAACCAGGTGTTCCAAATAAAACACCGATACAATAAATTACGCCTTGGCGTAATTTAGTCTGGATTTTTTTCAAGCTTGGGGCCTACAGGAAGTAGGTCATGCAGTCGTTGCGACAGGATGTCGCGTACTTAGACTGCCTTCTTAAGCTCCACTAAAAAATCCATGACATACGCCGGGGGCTTTATCAGGGAGGAATTGAACTGCATTGCTTCCTGATAACCTGTTTCACGTGGAACATAATCAAAAAGGATAAATTATCCCTATGATGAAGCAATCAAAATAGGGAGTAGTCTTGAAAAGGTGGTGCCGGGAATGAAAAGTCCTTTTTCACGTTTTTTTGGAGGTGGAGATAAAGAAATAGCAATGGCTATGGAGATAGATCCACTAGTAAGCGAAGGTAATCATCAAGAGAAAATCGAACAAGTGAAAATAGAATCTATAAAACCGAATAAATATCAGCCGCGCACAATTTTTTCAGAAGAGAAGATTGAAGAACTTGCTCGGACCATTCACATCCATGGTGTTATTCAACCGATTGTGATCCGAAAGATTGACGACGCGTATGAAATTATCGCTGGAGAACGAAGATATCGTGCGATGAAAAAACTCGGATGGTCAGAAGTTCCAGCAATCATTCGGGAGCTTGACGATAAAGAAACAGCATCGATTGCGCTTATCGAAAACTTACAACGTGAAGAATTGACTGCAATTGAAGAAGCATTTGCTTATGAAAAGCTCATTGAACTTCATTCATTAACACAAGAAGCGTTGGCGCAAAGACTTGGAAAAGGTCAATCGACTGTTGCAAATAAGTTGAGATTATTGAAGCTGCCAGAAGAAATTAAAACTGCTATCTTAACGAAGGAGCTGTCAGAGCGACATGCACGTGCGCTAATTCCTTTAAAAGAAAGTGATTTGCAGCTACGACTCTATAAAGAAATTATCGAGCAACAATTGAATGTCAAACAGCTTGAAGCTAGAATTCAACAATTGTTAAATCCTGAAGAGGAAAAAGAAAAAAGAAAAGCCCCGAGGAGAAAGTCAGTCAGTAAAGATGTCCGCATCGCAGTTAATACGATTAGACAATCACTAGTTCTTGTAACAAAGAGTGGAATTGATTTGAAAACTGAAGAAGAAGATTCCGAAGACTTTTACACAATTACGGTAAAAATTCCAAAGAAAAAATGATAAAAAACTCTTGCTTACTAAAAGCAGGAGTTTTTTTACTACACTTTTCCCCACTTGCAATGGTTTTTTTGATAAACTAGTAGTTAGAATAGATTGAAACTTAAAGAGCAGGAAAGCGGGTGCAGACTTTGGGGAGAATTATAGCGATTGCCAACCAAAAGGGAGGCGTCGGAAAAACGACAACATCCGTAAATTTAAGTGCTTGTCTTGCACATATAGGGAAGAAAGTCTTGTTGATTGATACTGATCCACAAGGTAATGCGACAAGCGGGGTAGGTGTGAACAAAGGAGAAGTTCAGAAATGTATTTATGATATTTTAATTGATGATGTTGATATTAAAGACGTCATCCGTTCAACGAAAGTGGAGAATCTAGATATTATACCTGCTACTATTTCATTGGCGGGAGCGGAAATTGAACTAGTATCCACCATTTCAAGAGAAGTACGGATGAAACACGCCATACAGGAAGCTAAGGATTTGTATGACTATATCATCATCGATTGTCCACCTTCCCTTGGATTATTAACGATCAACGCATTAACGGCGTCAGATTCAATTATTATTCCCGTTCAGTGCGAGTATTATGCACTTGAAGGGTTGAGCCAATTATTAAGTACAGTACGACTCGTTCAAAAACATTTGAATGAAGGCCTAATGATTGACGGCGTTTTACTGACAATGTTTGATGCACGGACAAATTTAGGTATACAAGTAATAGATGAAGTGAAAAAGTATTTTCAAGACAAAGTGTACAAAACAATCATTCCACGAAATGTACGGTTGAGTGAAGCACCGAGTCATGGGGAACCTATTATTATTTATGATTCAAGATCCCGTGGAGCGGAAGTATATTTAGAGCTGGCGAAGGAAGTGGTACACAATGGCTAAAGGCCTTGGAAAAGGTTTAAATGCTTTATTCCCTGGGGAGTCGCTGACGAAAGCAGAGTCAGTGGAACAAATTCATGTGAAAAGTATTAAAGCAAATCCGTATCAACCGAGAAAAGTATTTGATGACAATGCCATACAAGAATTAAGTGCATCAATTAAAGAACATGGCATTCTTCAACCAATTATTTTGAGGAAAACAGGTTCTACATATGAAATCGTTGTAGGTGAAAGACGTTTTCGGGCAGCTAAACTAGCGGGTCTTGAAGAAGTACCGGCAATCATTCGGGTATTAACGGATGAAGAAACAATGGAGTGGGCAATTCTTGAAAACTTGCAAAGGGAAGATTTGACGCCTATTGAAGAAGCGGAAGCCTATCACAGCCTCATGGATAATCTTGGACTTACTCAAGAACAGCTGGCTTTTCGATTAGGTAAGAGTAGACCGCATATTGCAAACCATGTACGTTTGCTTTCTTTACCCGAGAAAATCAGGAATTACATTTCTGAAAGTAAATTATCGATGGGGCATGGACGTACATTGCTTGGTCTTCGAAAAAAAGAACAAATACCTCTTGTGGCAGAACAAGTCTTAAAAGAAGGACTTAATGTTCGACAACTTGAAAAACTTGTCCAAAAACTGAATGATGATGTTCCACGTGAAACAAAAACAGAGAAGAAACAAGATCTATTTTTAGCTGAACGCGAATCAAATTTACGTGATTATTTCGGAACAAATGTAACCATTAAAAAGACCAAAAGTAAGGGGAAAATAGAAATAGAATTTTTCTCTGAAGACGACCTTGAACGTATACTTGAATTATTGAACGAGTAAGTACATACCTATTTTGCGAAGTGTGCAAAATAGGTATTATTTTTAAGTTAATGAATGGAAGTGGAGTATGGTTTTATTCGGGACAATTGCAAATGCTCTTTTAATAATTATGGGAGCATTCATAGGAAGGTTTTTACATAACATACCGGAGCGGATGAAAGAGACGGTCATGTATGGAATAGGGTTAGCAGTCGCTGTAATTGGCATACAAATGACATTTGAAAGTACACAAATTTTGATTGTTATTATTAGTATTGTCCTTGGTGCAGTCGCTGGCGAATGGATGGATCTTGATGCCAAAATAAATCATCTTGGACAGTGGATGGAAAGTAAAATGCCTAAAAATAAAAAAGGCCCTGGTATTGCACAGGGATTTGTTACAGCGACATTGATATTTGTCGTAGGATCAATGGCGATTATTGGAGCAATAGATAGTGGATTGAGAAATGATCATGATGTGCTCCTTTTGAAAGGGATTATTGATGGTTTCACATCGATTATTTTGAGTTCTACATTAGGAATAGGCGTAGCTTTCGCTGCTGTCCCAGTATTTCTTTATCAAGGAATTATCACGTTATTTTCAACACAAATTAGCCGTTTTGTATCGGATGAATTACTTAACTTCTTCATTTCGGAAATGACGGCGACAGGCGGATTAATGATTTTGGCTATTGGGTTGAATTTGATTGGTTTAACAAAAATTAGAGTTGCCAATTTAATTCCGGGTATTGTCGTAGTTGGAGTAATTGTCACAATAGTTCATGTTCTCTCATGACTTGTGACGACTATAAGCTAGTTGAAGCGCTCTAGCAACAATACGGCTCATTTCGAATGAAAGATGGAGCCGCGTGCTTTGCAAGACCGCATGTTCCATGAAGCCAGCAATATTCACGACGCCTTTAATAGACAAGTCACCAACAGGGGGAAGCTCTTTGCCGACTGCCTTGCCGGGATGGATAGGGCCGCTATGGAGAATGAGCTGACCGATGGAAGTTCCTTGACCGAGGCAGGCATCAATAGCAACGATGAAAGCAGAAGGGTTGTCCAGCTGCGTTTGGTTAATATGTTGTTGAAGATTAAGAGCATGTAATGGGTTTTCCAGCGTCCCGATTACAGGGAAAGGGAATAAAGGAGATTCAGAAAGAAGAGAACCAGCTAATGGCCCTAATGCATCTCCTGTGGATCGATCCGTTCCAATACAGAAAAAAATGATTTCATGTGTATCAAATGGAATGTGTTGCAGGAATAATGAACTTAGTTTCCAAACTGCACCTGTTTCCTTATAGTGGATCCTGTAATTGCACGTTGAAGAAAGAGTAGCTTTCATGTAAAAACTCCATTTCCTTTTTATAAACTAGTCTATGCTTGTGAACAATTAATTATACAGAGGGGAGGCGGTTTTTAAGTTGGAAGGGGTTTTGGATAAGGCTAGGAGATTATTATTTAGTGAAGAGACGTGGACGGGTTTAGGCATGATTGCAGTAAAAATTATGTTTATCGTCGTACTATCAGCTGTAGTTATCAAAATAGGGAAAGTTATTATTCGTCGTATTTTCCAGGTGAAATTGAAAAGTCCTTTACGCCGCTCAGAACGACGTGACACTACATTGCTAAAGTTGTTAGAAAACACATTATCATATGTTGTTTATTTTTCGGCCATTCTTGCAGTTTTAGAGGAATTCTCAATTGACGTGAAGGGGCTTCTTGCAGGAGCCGGGGTGCTTGGGTTAGCTGTTGGATTTGGTGCGCAAAGTCTTGTGAAGGATGTGATCACTGGTTTTTTCATCATATTTGAAGATCAATTTTCGGTAGGCGATTATGTGAAAATAGGCGTTGCGGAGGGTATTGTCGAAGAGATTGGATTGCGTACGACGAAAATCAAAAGTTTCACTGGAGAAGTTCATATATTGCCGAATGGAACGATTAGCCAAGTCGTTAATTATTCGATGAAAAATTCGTTGGCAATTGTTGATGTGACAATACCTTTCGATGTCGGTATGGATAAAGCCGAAAGTCTAATTGAGCAATTTCTAGCACGATTGCCGAAGGTGGACAATGATTTTATTCACGCACCAAAGTTATTGGGTGCGCATGATTTTAAGGAATCAGAAGTGATTGTACGCATCATTGCGGAAACGAAACCAATGCGGCATTATGATTGTGCAAGAATCATTAGTGTGGGGTTGAAAAATCATTTTGAAGAGCAAGGTATTGAAATACCCTATCCGACATTGGTAACGAAATCATTTGCAAATCTTTAAATGAGAAAGGATTGTGTAGTTTTTATGGAAGCTAAAGACTATGGCTTAAACGATGTTGTAGAAATGAAAAAGCAACATCCATGTGGAACAAATGCTTGGAAGATTATTAGAATGGGCGCAGATATTCGTATTAAATGTGTTGGTTGTGGACACAGTGTCATGATTCCACGCAATGAATTTTCGAAGAAGATGAAAAAGGTATTGGTAAAGGCGGAATCATAATCGTTAATGGACAACTAGACCTGCTGTCCTTATAATGGAAGAGTTGCATATAGCATGTATGAGTGAATGAGCGGACATATAAATGAGAGGTTGTGGAACAAATGGGATTAACAGCTGGAATCGTCGGTCTACCTAACGTAGGTAAATCTACATTGTTCAATGCGATTACAAAAGCAGGGGCAGAGGCGGCGAACTATCCGTTCTGTACGATTGATCCAAATGTGGGCATCGTTGAAGTACCTGATGAAAGACTAGATAAACTGACAGAACTTGTTACACCGAAAAAAACTGTACCGACGGCATTTGAATTTACGGACATTGCAGGAATTGTTGAAGGAGCAAGTAAAGGCGAAGGACTAGGAAATAAGTTCCTTATGCATATTCGCGAAGTAGATGCCATTTGCCAAGTTGTTCGTTGTTTCGTTGACGAAAATATTACGCATGTATCTGGTCAAGTCAATCCGATCAAAGACATTGAAGTCATCAATCTTGAATTGATACTTGCAGATTTGGAAAGCGTTGAAAAACGATTGGCACGTGTTTCTAAAATGGTGAAACAGAAAGATAAAGTTGCACTTGCAGAGGAACCAATCTTAATCAAATTAAAAGAAGCATTTGAAAATGATAAACCTGCTCGTTCTGTTGAGTTTACTGACGAGGAATTTGTTCTTGCAAAAGGGATGAATCTGCTGACGATTAAACCGATGCTGTATGTAGCGAATGTTTCAGAAGATGAAGTGGCGGATTCTGATAGTAATGAGAATGTGAAAGCTGTTCGTGAATTTGCGGCAAAAGACAATGCGCAAGTGATTGTTGTTTGTGCAAAAATAGAAGAAGAAATGGCTGAACTTGAAGATGAAGAAAAAGCGATGTTCCTTGAAGAATTAGGTATCAAAGAATCTGGTCTCGATCAACTCATCAAGGCTTCTTATAAACTTCTAGGCTTTGCAACGTACTTCACTGCAGGCGTACAAGAAGTACGAGCATGGACATTCCGTAAAGGGATGAAAGCACCACAATGTGCAGGAATCATTCATACGGATTTCGAACGCGGTTTCATCCGTGCTGAAACTGTGGCGTATGAAGATCTTGTTGCTACAGGTTCAATGGCTGCAGCAAAAGAAGCAGGGAAAGTACGTCTTGAAGGAAAAGAATATGTCGTTAAAGATGGCGACGTTATGCTATTCCGCTTTAACGTCTAACTTGATTCAGCAAACCCCTGCCGAATCAAAGCCTTCGGCGGAAGTCACAGATTTTTAGGGGAGCTTTTCGAGTGAGCTTGAATAAATCTGGACGCAATTACGCCAAGGTGTAATTGAATAAATACAAAAGCCACACTGGAATTGAATCCAAGTGTGGCTTTTGCGTATACTTATTTATCTAATGTATCGGTTGCAAAGACATATAATTGTGGTAGCTCAGGATCATCCTTTACTAACCAATCATCAGGTAGCTTACGCAACTCTTTGTACATCGCAAAATCTCCAGCCGCTCCACCTATTAAAAGGGCAGACAAGCCAATCAACAGTCCATTGCCAATCGCAAGCCCGATAATGGCTGGCATTACACCAGTCATCCAAAAAGGGAGTAGTAGCGCTTTACGTATCGCATGGTTTGTCATGAGTTTATCGGTTGTGGCATAGGCAACTCCCAACTTTAAATTGATACCGACAATCATACTTTTCCACGGTACGTTCCCAAAAAGGCGAAAGCCAAGTAGATGGAATAACTCATGTAACACAATGAGTACGATATACCCGATGATAAACCATATAACTGACCATATCGAAATTGAAAAAGAAAATTGTTGTTCAATCACGATATGTGCAGCCCATAATAGTAAAAGCGTTCCAATCGTAATGAGTAAACTAGTCTTGGCAACTTTCGGCAAATCAATCAAAATTATTTTGTCGGGTTCAGGAAGTTCATTCAACAAAATCACCTCTTTTGTAAAGTATACAATAAAATAGTTGAAAAATTATTAAAGTCGTGCTAATATATACTGATGTGAGTAATAGTATTACTTACTCCTTGCCCGCTGCAATCAGCAGGGCCAATGTCCATAAGGAGGTGACTGAAGATGAGAAAGTACGAAATCATGTATATCATCCGCCCAACGGTAGAAGATGAAGCGAAAAAAGCGTTGATCGAACGTTTTGACGGTATCCTAACTTCTAATGGTGCGGAAATCATCGAGTCGAAAGAGTGGGGCAAGCGCCGTCTTGCTTACGAAATCGACGACTTGCGTGAAGGTTTCTACCAGCTTGTAAAAGCAAACGCTGGTACTCAAGCAATCGATGAATTTACACGTCTTGCGAACATCAACGAAGATATCCTTCGTCATATGACTGTTCGTATCGACGGCTAATCTATATATAACCGTTACAGGTGAAACTTACAAAATGATGAGGGAGGTTGAATTCTGATGATTAACCGTGTCGTTTTAGTTGGCCGACTGACGAAAGACCCTGAACTTAAGTATACACAAACTGGTGTAGCAGTTACTCGTTTTACCCTTGCGGTGAATAGAACATTCTCGAGCCAATCGGGTGAGCGTGAAGCTGATTTCATCAACTGTGTAACTTGGAGAAAGCAGGCGGAGAACACTGCGAACTTTTTAAGGAAAGGCAGCCTAGCCGGAATTGAAGGTCGTATTCAGACAAGCAGTTTCGACGGTCAGGATGGAAAACGTGTTTTCATGACGGAAGTTGTGGCAGACAGCGTCCAATTCCTTGAGCCTCGCAATGCATCCACTGCCGATAGGTCCGGAGCTGGTTATGGAGCACCAAGCCACAACCAAGGCGTTCAGCAGAACGAGCAACCGTACTATCAGAATCAGCAGCCGACTCAGCAATATCAACAACAACCAAATCAACAGAACTATACACGTACTGATAACGATCCGTTTTCGACAGGCGGAGGTCCGATTGAAGTATCGGATGACGACCTGCCGTTCTAAGATCGACTGTGCATAGTTACTATTACGAGGGTTTCGAGAAGCAAGCAGTGCTAGGAAGCGAGTGAGTGAAGACCGGAGCGTGCTTAGGCACGTGAGGATCTGAGTGATTGAAGCTGACAACGCAATGCGCCGCTTATCGGAAGCCGAGAAGGAGGGAAATAATATGGCACCACGTCGTGGAGGTAAAAGACGCCGTAAGGTTTGTTATTTTACATCAAACAATATTACAAACATCGACTATAAAGATACTGACCTGCTTAAGAAATTCGTTTCTGAGCGTGGGAAAATCTTGCCTCGTCGTGTAACAGGTACAAGCGCGAAGTATCAGCGTAAACTGACACTTGCAATTAAACGCTCACGTATCATGGCACTTCTTCCATTCAGTTCGGAAGAAAGATAATTTCATTCATATAGACCGCCTTGTCAGACCGGAATAACCGGTACCAGGGCGGTCTTTTTATTCAAATAATGAGGGTACATACGTTCTATTTTTGGTTAAAATATAGTAATCATGATACAATTAAGGGGACTATCCGCCGATAAGGAATTCGAGGGTAAATAGGTAGGTAAAACAAGTCGTCCAACGAAAGACCGGAGGAATCTATATTATGCAAGACAATGCCAGAAAAATTACGTATGGAGCCATGATGATTGCGCTGTTTGCAATCTTACTCGCTGTTTCACTTTACGCACCTCTTCTTGGGAATGTCACAATGTTTTTTATCCCATTGCCGATTATTTTGTACAGATTACGCTACGATCGTACATCGTCGCTTCTCGTAACTGCGACAGGTGTTATGCTGTCATTGCTCATCGGAGGAATTTTACTCGTCCCGTTTGCCTTGATTCATGGATTACTTGGTTTTGTTGTAGGAGAAACAGTTAAGACTGGTAAAACCAAATTGTATTCGCTGATGGCGACAGGCCTTACTCTGCTGATAACAGGTATGATGATGTATGTGGCAGCTGTTTTTGCCTTCAATTTTAATGCCATCGATGAGTTATTTAAAGTAATCGATGAAGTGCGAGTACAGATGTCATCATTTATGGGGAAAGTCGGAGGGCTTCCTGATAATTATAACGAGATGATGGATTCGCAAATTGAATTTTATCAAACAGCAATCCCATCTATGTTTATCATCAGTGTCTTCGTACTGGCATTCATCTATATCACTTTGAACCTTGAAGTTGCCAGCCGATTAGGCAATGCGGTTCCAAAGTTCCCTCCTTTCCGTGAGATGAAATTACCAGTGATGACGGTGATTCTTTATGGAGTTGTACTTCTGTTGTCACTGTTCGTAGCAACAGAACCAGGAACAAATTTTTATCTCATTTCCATCAATGCAACGATGATCTTAAGATTTCTGTTTTTACTGCAAGGAATTTCATTAATCCATCACTATATGCATGAAATGAAATTACCGAAAGTAGTGACGGTCGTTGCAACCGGTTTTGCATTGCTATTGAGTCCGATAACAACAATGCTAGGGATATTGGATGCAGGCATGAATATACGTGCTTGGATTCGAAAAGACAAGGTGAAGTAAGGGGATGGGGCAATGACGTCGTTTTTTAGAAAAAGGGCAATCCGTTATCCATTGTCGGCATTGTCGGTCCTCGGTGTAATGGCAGCAGTACTCCTTTTATTATCCAAGTCTTGGGTAGGACTTCTTTTTGCCATTCTGTTTGTGATAGCAGTTGGAATTGCGTGGAAGTTAGAAGAACAAACGTACGTTGAAACAGAAAAGCATATCGAGACACTGTCGTACAGGATGAAGAAAGTCGGGGAAGAAGCACTCCTTGAATTACCCATTGGCATCTTGCTCATCAACGACAAAAATATTGTTGAGTGGGCCAATCCATACGTGGTCAAGATATTTGATGGAGAATCCCTTATTGGGAAAGAGCTATTTGATTTGTCCAAGCAGTTTAATGCCATTGTGAAAAGTGAAAGTCCAGAGCACTCCGTTTTGACGGTCGGCGAACGGTCCTATAATGTTTTTTACAAAGCAGAAGAGCGGCTTATCTATTTGTTTGATATTACTGGGCAAATAGAGATAGAATCACTTTACTATGCAGATCGCACAGTTCTCGCCAATATTCTTGTCGATAATTATGATGAACTTGCACAAGCCATGGATGATCAGACAAGAAGCCAGCTTAATTCTCTTGTGACATTACTCATCAATAATTGGGGGACGGAAAACGGAATTTATGTAAAGAGGATATCTTCCGACCGCTTTCTTGCCGTGTTCAATGAAGAAATATTAGCAGGTCTGGAAAAAAATAAATTCTCGATTTTGGATAGTATTCGCGAAACAACCGCCAAACAAAGTACAGCACTGACACTTAGTATCGGCGTTGGGATGGGGTCTCCATCACTCATAGAGCTGGGAGAGCTTGCACAGTCAAGCTTAGATCTAGTTCTTGGGCGTGGTGGTGACCAAGTTGCTATTAAGCGTACGGATGGTAAGTTGAAATTTTATGGCGGCAAAACAAACCCTGTCGAAAAAAGAACAAGAGTCCGGGCAAGGGTTATCTCTCATGCTTTACGCGATCTAATCCAGGGCAGTGATAAAGTGTTTATCATGGGGCATAAAATGCCAGACATGGATGCAATCGGTGCGGCAATTGGTGTTCGGAAAATGGCCCGGATGAATAATATTGAAGGTTATGTCATCGTCAATTTTAATGAATTGGACGGTAGTGTAACACGGTTGATGGATGAAATTGAACGTAATACAGCTCTTTTTAGTCAGTTTATCAATCCGGAAGATGCCTTATCGATGATTACGGAGAAGTCACTTGTTATCATCGTTGATACACATAAACCGAGTTTGGTTATTGATGAACGGATTCTTGACAAGGCGGAGAAGGTCGTTGTGATTGACCATCATAGACGTGGAGAGGAATTCATCAATAACACAATGCTTGTCTATATGGAGCCTTATGCATCTTCCACTGCTGAACTGATTACAGAATTGATTGAATACCAACCGAAACATGAGAAGCTGACGATGCTTGAATCGACGGCATTACTTGCAGGTATTATTGTGGATACGAAAAGTTTCACGCTTCGGACAGGGGCTCGAACGTTTGAAGCTGCATCGTATTTACGGACAAATGGTGCGGATACAATCCTGGTTCAAAAGCTGTTAAAAGAAGACATCAACACATATATTGCCCGTGCGAAATTGATTGAGACAGTCGAGCTGTCTGATAAGGGAATTGCCATTGCAAAAGGGCAAGATCAAGTCGTCTATGGTACGGTTTTGATAGCTCAAACTGCCGATATTTTACTGACGATGCAAGGAATTGTTGCTTCATTTGTCATTGCAAACCGTGCAGATGGTAAAATAGGAATAAGTGCACGTTCTCTTGGAGAATTGAACGTTCAACTTATTATGGAGGAGCTTGGCGGCGGCGGCCATTTGACGAATGCTGCTTGTCAGCTAGAAGTTGAATCGGTTGAAAAGGCCGAAGAAATGCTGAAGTCCGTCATAGAGATGAAAATGGAGAGGGGAAATTCATAATGAAGGTAATTTTTTTGAAAGACGTTAAAGGTAAAGGTAAAAAAGGTGAAGTGAAAGAAGTATCCGTAGGCTACGCACAAAACTTCTTACTGAAAAACAACATGGCAATTGAAGCAACTCCAGGAAACCTTAGCAAATTAGAAGGCCAGCAAAAGCGGGTCGAGAAGGATGCTGCTGAAGAACTGGCGGAGGCAAAAGTGTTGAAAGAACAGATTGAAAAAATAACGGTTGAAATGAAGGCAAAATCTGGTGAAGGCGGTCGACTATTCGGCTCCATTACAACAAAACAAATTGCCGACGCGTTACAGAAAAGTGAAAGCATTAAAGTAGATCGACGTAAGATGGAGTTACCAGACGCAATACGTGCGCTTGGCTTTACGAATGTTCCGATTAGAATACACCAGGATGTAACAGCAACGCTTAAAGTACATGTAACGGAAGAATGACAAGGAGAGCGATGGCAAGATGGACCAGATGATCGATCGTATCCCACCCCATAATAATGAAGCGGAGCAGTCAGTCATTGGAGCAATTTTCCTTGAACCGCAGGCACTTATTACGGCGGCAGAGCTTCTGATTCCAGAGGATTTCTACCGGATGGCACATCAGAAGATTTTCGAAACGATGATCATCCTTAGTGATAAAGGACAAGCAATTGATGTTGTCACGGTTACGGAAGAATTATCAGCAAAAAAAGAGTTGGAAGATGTCGGTGGGATTTCGTATTTGATGGAGATTGCCAACTCAGTCCCGACGGCAGCTAATATTGTACACTATGCACGTATTGTGGAAGAGAAAGCGTTGCTTAGACGTCTCATTCGAGTAGCTACATCTATTGTTGAAGATGGTTATGCACGGGAAGATGAAGTCGAGGCCTTGTTATCCGAAGCCGAAAAGAAGATGATGGAAGTATCCAATCGGAAAAACGCAGGTGACTTCCGACATATTAAGGACGTGCTCGTTGAAACGTACGATAACATCGAACTTCTTCATACGCGTAAGGGAGATGTCACGGGTATTCCGACAGGATTTACTGATTTAGATAAAATGACGGCTGGTTTTCAGCGCAATGATTTGATCATTCTTGCTGCTCGTCCTTCTGTCGGTAAGACCGCGTTTGCGTTGAACGTAGCGCAAAATGTTGCCACAAAAACAGATGAGAATGTCGCCATCTTCAGTTTGGAGATGGGAGCAGAGCAGTTGGTCATGCGGATGCTTTGTGCAGAGGGCAACATCGATGCGCAAGTGATGCGAACAGGAGCGTTAGAAGCGGAAGATTGGCGTAAACTGACGATGGCAATGGGGAGCTTGTCAAATGCCGGTATTTTTATCGATGATTCTTCGGGGATCCGAGTCAATGAAATCCGCTCTAAATGCCGTCGTTTACAGCAGGAACATGGGCTAGGGATGATTATAATAGATTATTTACAGCTCATTTCAGGTAGTGGACGTGCTGGTGAAAACAGGCAACAGGAAGTATCGGAAATTTCTCGTTCGTTGAAGGGACTTGCTAGGGAATTAAAAGTACCTGTCATTGCATTATCCCAGCTTTCTCGTGGGGTTGAGCAACGTCAAGACAAACGTCCGATGATGTCCGACCTTCGGGAATCGGGGAGTATTGAGCAAGATGCGGATATCGTATCTTTCCTTTATCGGGAAGATTATTATGATAAAGAAACAGAAAATCAAAATATCATTGAAATTATTATTGCTAAGCAGCGGAATGGTCCGACGGGCACGGTCTCACTTGCATTTGCAAAGGAATATAATAAATTTGTGAACATTGACTGGAGTCAGCACGAATCAGCTGCAGCTTATTAAAAATAGGCATCCTGTCTTCCTGAAATTTCGGGAAGACAGGATGCCTTTCTAATTAGCAAATCGATATAATGACAAAAGTGGCAGGTAAATGGGTCGATAAATGTATAAACGAGGGAGTGATAGACGAATAACTCGTCAGAAAAGAAACTAATTTGATAATTTGACTGGAAATATGGAATATAATTGGATGGTATTATACATTCCCGTTACAAAGGACTATAAAGCTATAAGTACTGGAGATAATATGTTAAATTAGAGGAGCGTGTAAATTATACAGTGCAAATAATGACCATTATCGGTCTTCCAGTTGAGATACGGAAGGAGTTTCATATATGTTATTCAAGAAAGATAAACAGGACGAAACAGAAAGAACATTGTCTATTTTTGAACGTCCTTTTAGAAAAGTCCTGGCAATTTTGATTAGCACGATGATGTTAGCAGGGCTTGGTATGAATGAAGGTTTTGCAATTTCAGATGAACATACGGGTCTCTTGACCATATTCCATATTTATTCAGATGGAGAATATGTAGGTGTCTTATCTGATGAAAAGAAACTAGAACAATTGAAAGCAGAGGAACTACAAAAGGCGGCCTCCGAATTTGAGAATCTCCCGCTCACAATAGCAACAGATTTGTCAGTTATTCCAGAACGAGTATTCACGGCGGAAGTTGACGATGAAATCGTCCTTGAAAAGCTTCACGACATGCTATCCGTAGAAGCTGAGGCAGTCAGTATTATCATCGATGGAGAACCGGCATTCTACGTCAACGATATGGCTGCATATGATGAAGTGATTCGAAAGCTGAAGTTGCAATCTGTTACTGAGAAGGAGCTTAACGAATTCGAAGCTCGCACAAAGTCTTCTGAATCTATACCCGCTCTAAAGGACAATGAAACACGGATTGCCAATATTCTTATGAGTAGTGAGATACAGCCGGTAGCCGATAAAACGGCTCCAAACGAAGTAAGAACAGTTGAAGAAGCAGTGGTCCTACTGAATAAAGGGACACTTGAACAAAAGAACTATATTGTCAAATCGGGAGATGTTCTTGGAACGATTGCGGCTGCACACGATATGACAACTGCTAAGCTGTTAGAATTAAATCCAGGTTTAACAGTAGATACGGTTCTTCAACTTGAAGATGAACTAAATGTTACGGTTATTGAACCATACGTCGAAGTTGAAGTTCATTACGAAACAAGACAAAAAGAAGTCATTCCACACAAAGTACGAACTGAAGAAGATAGTTCTGTTTATAAAGGCGAAAAGAAAGTGACACAAGAAGGTAAGGACGGAGAGAAGGATGTTACTAGACTCATTCGCAAACGTAACGGTAAAACTTTGGGTAGTTCTGTAATAGAAGAAGAAATTCTTGTGGAAGCAACTGATGCAGTAACAGTTGTTGGGACAAAGGTGATGCCTTCAAGAGGAACAGGCTCGTTTGTTTGGCCTACTGTTGGAGGATACGTGTCTAGTCAGATGGGAACACGTTGGGGAAGAACCCACCAAGGAATTGATATCGCACGACCATCCGCGCGTACAATCAAGGCTGCGGATAACGGAGTCGTGACGGCTGCTGGCTGGCAGGGGGCATATGGTAATCGAATTGTCATTACACATAACAATGGCTATGAAACACTCTATGCCCATCTGTCATCCATCGATGTGAAAGTTGGACAAACCGTCCCACAAGGAACAGCGATAGGTATCATGGGATCCACAGGTCGCTCTACAGGTGTTCACCTTCACTTTGAAGTCATGAAGAGTGGTGCGAATATCAATCCAATGAGCGTATTAAGATAAATAGGTAATGGGGACGGTGCACAATGTTGTACCGTCTCTTTTTATCTGAATTCAGCGGAAGTCCAAGCTCCGGCGGATGTCGCGGATTTTTTCTAGCGAGCTCGAAAAAAATCCGGACGCAATCACGCTGGGGCATGATTGATTCACAATTACTTATGAACTATTTCCCGGGAAATAGGTAGTATGGGTTTTAAAGTAGAACGTGCGAATCAAAGGGAACCATGATAGAGTAAAAGGACATGAATTGCGCTATTAAAAGGGCCTTAAACATAATATATGAGGAGATGTACTATGCAAAATAAAACAATCCTAATTGTTGATGATGAAAAACCAATTGCAGATATTTTGGAGTTTAATTTAAAAAAAGAAGGATTCACAGTTTTCTGTGCCTATGATGGGGAAGAGGCACTTGAAAAGGTGGAGGAAGTTAAGCCGGACCTTATGCTACTTGATATTATGTTGCCTAAAAGGGATGGTATGGAAGTATGTCGAGAAGTTCGAAAGAAGTATGATTTTCCAATCATTATGTTAACTGCGAAGGACTCAGAAATTGATAAAGTTCTTGGTCTTGAGTTGGGAGCCGATGACTATGTAACAAAGCCTTTTGGTACAAGAGAACTCATCGCACGTGTAAAAGCAAACCTACGCAGGCATATGAAATCAGTGTCGGAAGAGCAGGAAGAGACTACAAATAATATTAAAGTAGGCCATTTAATTATCCAGCCAGATGCTTATCTCGTACAAAAAAGAGATGAAACGATTGAGTTGACACATCGGGAATTTGAACTTCTTCATTATCTTGCAAAGCATATTGGGCAAGTAATGACGCGTGAGCATCTCTTGCAAACTGTATGGGGCTATGATTATTTTGGAGATGTGCGAACAGTCGACGTGACGATTCGTCGTTTACGCGAAAAAATCGAAGATACACCAAGTCACCCAGCATGGATTGTAACAAGACGTGGAGTGGGCTATTATTTACGGGATCCGGAACAGGAGTAATTGTGATGCAGAAGGTTGGCTTTTTTCGCTCCATTCACGTTAAATTTGTACTAATTTATGTGATGCTTATTTTACTTGCGATGCAAATCATCGGGATTTACTTCGCAAGTAAACTTGAACAGACGTTGAAAACAAACTTTACAACCTCGATTGAAGATCGGATGAATCTAGTCGAATTCAGTGTGCGTGAGGAAATGATGAAAGAAAGATCCACGGACGATCCGACGCCCGAGCAGAGTCTTCGGACTGTCCTTTTGGGCTTTGCATCTACGTCAGAAGATATTAACGAAATTAGAGTTATTAATTCGCGGTCCCGTATCCTAGCAAGTTCTGTTCTAGATAATCAGACGATGGTAGGACAGCGTTCCATGGATGATCTCGTGAAAAAATCAATCACGTCAGAATTAGCTCAAGAAAATATTCGTCTCGATCAAAAAACGAGAAAACGCATATGGGTTCTTGCAAAGCCGATAATGGTCGGCGGCGAAGTGATCGGTACGCTTTATCTCGAATCAAATATTGAAAAGGTCTTTACACAAATCGATGAGATTAATGAAATTTTAGCGGTTGGGACTGCTGTTTCATTGTCGATTACCATTATCATCGGTATTTTCATTGCACAGACGATGACGAGACCGATATCCGATATGCGGCGCCAGGCACAGGCCATGGCGAAAGGGAATTTTTCGCGCAAAGTACATGTCTATGGTAATGATGAATTAGGCCAGCTGGCGATTGCCTTTAACCATCTAACAAATCAGCTACAAGAGTCCCAGTCAACGACGGAAAGTGAGCGTCGAAAGCTAGCCTCAGTGCTTGAGAATATGACAGATGGTGTCATTGCGACAGACCGAAAAGGCCGTGTGAGTCTCATTAATGACGCGGCACTTGTCATGCTTAAAATGACTCGAGATATTGTTTTAAATCGACCGATATCTAGCATACTTGGACTTGAACAGGAGTATGCATTTGAAGATTTGATTCAAATAAAGGATTCTATTGCATTGGATTTTAGTACAGAACAGCAATCTTATATTTTACGGGCTAATTTTTCCATCACGCAAAGAGAGACAGGCTTTGTAAATGGGCTTATTGTTGTTTTACACGATAATACAGAGCAAGAGAAGATTGATATGGAAAGACGTGAGTTCGTGTCAAATGTGTCCCATGAATTGCGTACGCCTCTGACGACGATGCGTAGTTATTTGGAGGCACTTGCTGATGGAGCCTGGAAGAACGAGGAGATTGCGCCGTCCTTCCTCCATGTTACGCAAACAGAAACAGAGCGAATGATCAGGCTCGTGAATGATTTACTGAAGTTATCGAGGATGGATAGCAGAAATTACGATTTGAATAGCGAGTGGGTCGAATTCAATGATTTTTTCAATTCGATTATTGATCGCTTTGAGTTTTCAAAAACACATGAGGGCGATTTTAAGCGGCTACTTCCATCGGCAGATTTGTTTGTTGAAATCGACACAGATAAAATGACACAGGTTATTGATAATATTATTTCTAATGCGCTGAAATATTCACCGGATGGCGGCGATATTCGTTTTGGTGTAACGATGTCTGATCACTTTATTAAAGTGATGGTTTCGGACGATGGGATGGGAATTCCACAAGCGAATGTCAAGCGGATATTTGATAGATTTTATCGTGCTGATCGCGCAAGGTCGCGTGCAATGGGTGGTACAGGTTTAGGTCTAGCAATTGCTCGTGAGATGGTTATCGCGCATGGAGGGGATATATGGGCGGAGAGTGAAGAAGGAAAAGGAACAACTATTTTCTTCACGTTGCCGTTTGAACTTCAAGAGGACGGTGAGTGGGATTGAAATATATTGAAACGGTTAAATCGATCATTTTGCTCTTACTCGTCACGTTAAGTATCGTCTTTACGTTTGCAATCTGGTCGTATACCCCTAGCTATGAAACATCTGAGGACTTGCCGACTGTTGATATTTCCATTGCGAAAAGAATGTCAATTGATGAGCTTATTAAACCTTACAAGATTATCTTCAATTTTGAAGAGGGTTTGACAGGAACGCTTGCCCCTACGGATATCGATTATGTATTAAATGGATTAAAAAAATGGAGAATTTCAGAATTTACGCTTGTAGATAATAACTTTACTGCTAAAAAATTAGATGTCCTGATGAGGACGCCTAATCAATTTACATTGTATTTTCATGGTGAAGTACCTCTTCCAGTCTATAATACTGTGTTAAATGGTGTGGATCCTAAAATGACTGTGCCAGAAACGACTTTTGATCGACTTATTGTTGATTGGAATCCGACTAGCAAATCGATGAATATTAGCTTTGTAAGCAGGGGGAATCAATTATTATATAGAGCCAAAGCGAAGGTAGATGATTATCCAAGCGTCCATCGTTCTCTTTTGACATGGGGAAGGAATCTTGGGCAGTATGCCGATAGTAATCCTGGCCACTTGCCATTTATTGCAGTAGCGGCAGAGCCTGTGGAAACAATACGTAATATGTATTACCAAAGGGAGATCAACCCATCCCGTTTCCGTGATGCACTTTTTAGTAATCCAAATGCTGTGCGACGAAGTCAATCTGGATTGAATAAAGAGGAGTACCAAGACGACCATGCATTGATGAGTATTGACACGGAGAAGAAGACGTTGAAATACGTTGTGCCGGCTCCAGAAAGTCAGGAACTTGCCGTTGCTTCGGAGTTGTTATTCAATACAATCGACTTTGTCAATGAACATGGTGGCTGGACAGATGGATTTAGATATACAAGTATGAGTCCAAAATCCCGCTACGTAAAGTTCCAATTGTTCCTACACGGACTTCCCGTTTATGGAGATACAAACTCAACTGAAATGACGCAAGTATGGGGAAATAATCGAATATTAAGCTATGCTAGGCCATACTATACACTCGATTTACCATTTCCTGAAACAGATGTCGAGCTTTTGCCGTCTGGCGTTGAAATTACGGAGATGCTGAAAAACTCAGAAGCGCTGGATTTTAGTGCGATTGAGGAACTGACAATTGGTTATTTTATGAGGCATGATTTAGAACGTAGATTATTCATCATGGAACCGTCTTGGTTTTATCTAACGAAAGGCACTTGGGTCCGTGTTTCACCAGAGCAATTGGGAGGTGGAATCATTGGATTGGAATAAGACAAAGACTATTTTTATTATCGTATTTTCCATATTAAACGTATTTCTTTACAAACTTTATCTGGACCGGGTGATGGAAACACAAAATGTGCAAGTAATGGGGAAAACATCGATTGAGGAATCGCTTGGACTGGATAATATAACATTTACGGGGTTGCCACCGGCGACAAAGGATTCTTCCTATGTCTCTGCAAAAATCGTGACATTCACGAAGGAACAGACCAAGAATTTGGAGAATCAAACGATAGATATTTTGAATGGTACTTACCTACAGTCCGAAATGGACATTCCAATCAGTGTACGGAATGGTAAGGGAGAGTATGCTTTTACTGAATTCCTATCCAAGTACGTACGAAATGGTATGGAGTATGTCCTATGGAAAGTGAATGAGGAGGAACAACAAGCCTTATTCTTTCAGAAAGTAAATAATCGTCCAATCTATTTCAGCCCAGATGCTATGTTAGTCATTCATTGGGACGAGGAAGGGAAAGTGACGAATTACGAACAGAGGATGTTTGGTGAATTTGTTGATTTTAATCGTAAAAAAGACCTTTTGTCACCTATTGAAGCCATCGGTTCATTGTCTTCGCGTGGGCATTTGAGTCCAAATTCGAAAATAGTAGGTATGAAGCTTGGCTACTCAACTCTTGTTCAACTAACGGAAACACAAGTGTTTGCTCCGACATGGCATGTTCGTGTAGAATTGAAGGATGGTAAAATGGAAGATCACTTCATCCATGCAGTAGAGGGTAAAGTTATAGAGTTCCAGGAACCAGTGGACGATGATCATGAATGAGAGGTTTTTGTAATGCGTTTTAGTGTGCTCGCGAGCGGTAGTAGCGGCAATGCAATCTATATAGAGAATGATAAACATACTTTTCTTGTCGATGCAGGTTTTAGTGCCAAGAAGATGGACAGTTTAGTAGCAGGTATTGATCGTTCGATGAAACAGGTGGACGGTATTTTTGTTACACATGAACATAGTGACCATATTAAAGGCATTGGCGTTGTTGCGAGGAAATACGGTATTCCCATTTATGCGAATGAAAAGACTTGGCAGGCGATGGATGGTCTTGTGGGGAATATTCCGTTGGATCAACGCTTTCAGTTTGATATGGAAACAGTAAAATCGTTTGGCTCACTGGATGTTCAATCATTTGGTGTGTCGCATGATGCAGCAGATCCGATGTTTTATATTTTTCATGAAAATGGTCGTAAACTTGTCGTGATTACGGATACAGGTTATGTCAGTGATCGCATGAAGGGGTTTATCCGCGGAGCAGATTCTTTTGTGTTTGAAAGTAATCATGATGTCAGTATGTTGCAAATGGGACGTTATCCATGGTCGGTTAAGCGCAGAATCCTCAGCGATGTTGGTCATGTGTCGAATGAAGATGCGGCGGTTGCCATGAGTGAGGTCGTTGAACAGAAGGATACGCGTATTTACTTATCGCATTTAAGTAAAGATAATAATATGAAGGACCTCGCGAGAATGAGCGTTTCGCAGACGTTGGAGACGTGCGGCATCCGAACAGGTGAGTTTGTGCATTTGTATGATACAGATGCGGATAAGCCAACCGAGCTTGTGACGGTATAAAAAGAAAACCTTGCCTATTGGTGAGGTTTTTTGTTGTTAGTGAATTTGAAAACGATAAAATGGGGTAAAGTTAACTAAAGAGGTGTTTGAAAGGGAGAGGTATATGGATGAATTTAATCGGCCTTCTGATCAAGAAGAGTCTAAACCGCAATATGAAATGAGGTCGGAATATAAGCCACCAGCTCCTAAGCGAAAAGGTAGCTTTTTTCCGAGTTTGTTCGGGGCCGTCATTGGCGGTTTTGGTGTTTGGTTGCTAATGACAACTGTAGCGGGAGCACCGGAGAAAGTTCAAGTTGAATCGAATACAGACGTGAAGCAAACGGAACAAATTTCGGTTGAGGTGACGACTGATTTGACCGAAGTTATTGATGAAGTCATTGATTCAGTTGTTGGTGTGGCGAATTTACAAACTGTCCATGACTTTTGGTCAACAACAGAAACGTCAAAGGAAGCAGGCACAGGATCAGGTGTCATTTACAAGAAACAAGATGGTAAAGCATACATTGTCACAAATCATCACGTTGTAGAGGGTGCGCAAGAGCTTGAAATTACATTTGATGATGGTACAAAGACGGCTGGAAAGCTAGTTGGCAGTGACATATGGACGGACCTTGCTGTGATTGAAATTGATGCTAAACATGTCCAGACAGTCGCTACATTTGGGGATTCGGATGTGTTGAAGCGTGGTGAAACAGTTATCGCTATCGGCAATCCATTAGGCCTTGGTTTTTCAGGGTCCGTAACTGTTGGTGTTGTATCGGGGAAAGACCGTTCAATCCCAATTGATTTCGATGAAAACGGTGCAATTGATTGGTATGCAGATGTACTGCAAACCGATGCAGCCATTAACCCGGGGAACTCTGGTGGAGCACTTATCAATATGGCTGGTCAGCTCATCGGCATTAATTCGATGAAAATATCGGAAGCAACAGTTGAAGGGATTGGTCTAGCCATTCCCATTAACCTTGCGATTCCCATTATTGATCATCTTGAAACGACAGGAACTGTGAATCGACCGACAATGGGTGTTTCGCTTATTGACCTTAGAAATATCCCTGAACAACAGCAACGAGGCGTACTGGGGGTACCAGATAATGTGACAGACGGAGTTGTCATCACTGATGTTATCCTCAATTCTCCTGCGCAGCAGGCGGGGGTCCAAAAATACGATGTGATTGTCGAGATGGATGGTGAAAAAATCGAAGATATGGTCAGCTTGCGCAAACATCTGTATAATGCGAAGCAAGTGGGCGATACAATGCAGATGAAAGTATACAGAGAAGGTCGGTTGCTTGAAGTTGAAATGGTCTTAAAAGACGGTAACTCATTCTAATATTACACACAAGTTACAAAGAAATCTTATCCACAGTGGGTAGAATAGCTAGCTGATGGCTATTCTGCCTACTTTTTTAATGTTTTCACGCTTTGTGGATAAATCTAAAAATTTGTGAATAACTTTGTGAACAATAAAAGAGAAGAAAGTAGGGAAGAATATGAAAATTTATAGCTGCGAAACCCATATAAATCACGCACTTGACGTTTTTGTCGCGGAGCAAGAAAAGTTTCCAATCATGGAAGCGCTGTCTGAAGAAGAAAAGTTATCCACAAAGTGTACCTATTGTGAAGAGGCGGCATTATATATTGTGGCGAACGAATAGTCGGACACAAGATGTAGATAACTATTGTGGATATGTGTATAAGTATTGTTTATAACATTTAAAAAAGGGTGGACAACTTGTGAATATTACAATTGTGACTGTGGGAAAACTAAAAGAAAAGTATTTGAAAATGGGCATTGAAGAGTTTTCAAAACGACTCGGCGCCTACGCAAAAATCGATTTGGTCGAAGTGGCAGATGAAAAAGCACCAGAATCATTAAGCGATGCGGATATGGAAATCGTCAAGAAAAAGGAAGCGGAGCGCATCTTAGCAAAAGTCGGCTCGGATGCTTACGTGATTGCACTTGCAATCGAAGGAAAAATGAAGACATCAGAGGAGTTAGCGGCGGGGATTGAGTCGCTGATGACGTATGGACGGAGCAAAGTTGTGTTTGTAATTGGCGGTTCGCTTGGGCTGCATGACAGTGTGTTGAAACGGGCAGATGAGTTATTGTCGTTTTCGAAAATGACTTTTCCGCATCAGATGATGAAATTGATTTTGCTAGAGCAGGTATATCGGGCTTTTAGGATTATGAAAAATGAACCGTACCATAAATGAGTAAGGAACTATGTATGATGAAATTAAGAATTTTTCCAACTACGCTCGGTGCTTGGGGGATTTCCTTCAAGAGAAATTGAACATCTTTTAAAATGAAATATAGTATTGAAAGAATTAAACATTAAAGCGGATAACTTATCTAACAATGAGTTATCCGCTTCTTTTTCTGTTTAATCGCTATTTAAAGGTGGTGAGAAGCTGGTACTAAGAGTAGCTTCTATGATTGTGGTATATATGAAAGGGAGATTTTCCTTAAGAATAGGAAAAAAGCTCTCCAATGATGATTATTTTATTTTGAATTCCCGATTATGAAACAGCATTATGTACGCCTATGTGACTTCGAAAAACACAATTACGACCGTTACCTTTTGCCTTGTAAAGGGCCTCGTCACAAGTAGTGTATAGTGTTTCCAATTGCATATGCTGATCTGGAATAACGGTGAGGGCACCCAAACTGATGGTATATGTCATCGGCAGATCACGGCTGAAAGAACCATTCAGCGACTGTATGATTTGCTCGGCAACCTCATTTGAATCGGTTTCGTCCTTTCCAAGCATCAAGACTCCAAACTCATCGCCTCCATAACGTACTAACAAATCTTCTTGCCCTAAATGCTGCTTAATTCGTGTAGTAAGGTCTTGCAGTACTTGGTCTCCAACGTGATGACCATAAGTATCATTAATTGTTTTAAAGTTGTCTATATCAAAAAGCAAATAAGATAGAGGCTGTCCCTTTTTAGAGTAATCAGTGAGATACTGATTCGCCTTTTCTGTAAAGATTCTTCGGTTCAACGTGCCAGTTAAATCATCATAACTGGCTAAACGGATTAGCTCGTGGTCTGCTTTTTCTTTCATTAATAGGACAAATCCTAAATTCCCTAAATTCGTAACAAGATAAATAGACAGCAAGAAAATCAATTGATAAAGTCCAGGAGTATATAAGCTTGTCCAAACTGTAGTTGTTAGTAGGGCAGTCACTCCTCTGACCAAAGTAGCCGCGATCACAAGAAGATATAGACTCCCAATGATTCTCATAAGAAATGTGGTAGTTTTTCCTAGAACCATCCCATAAACAGGGATTAAGAATAACGCAATTACAAAGGAAGAATATGCAATTCGTATATTTTCTTCGTTATAAAAGAGAACAATGAGTTGAAAACCGATAATGCTGAGTAGAGTCAAAACAAGATATATTATCTTGGTCTTTAGGCGAAGGGTATTTTGAAGACTCAATAATGCTATAATTTCTAAGGACGTTCCAATAAATAGCATCGAGTTAGCAAAAGAGATGGATAGAAAGTCGGGAATTTCCCCGCGAAAAACCATACAAAACCATGCTATGGTCTGAGAGCATTTTGCTAATAAAAAGGTTTTGACTGTTAAACCCTTTGTATGATTATGCCCATAAGCTCCAATAAGGATTAAAGTAAATAAGTAGCCTATACCAAGCAATAGAATAATTGTTTTCGTATCCAAAAATAAATTCATAATGAGTCACCTACTCGTAAGGGAATGTTCAGTCTCTATGATTATAGCAGAAGTAGGGAACTCAATATACAATGCACTCCGAGGAGAATTTCAACTAAATAAGTTGCCTGTACAGTCATTTTTTAAACTTACTATTGATTAAAGCGAGGATGGGGGTAGGGTGTATATGTCTAGAAAAAATGAGGTAGAACAGTTACAAAATGTGAAGGGAGAACTGTTTGACAAAGATGTACTTAACGTATTGAATGGTCAAGCTATGTATGAAGAGTTTACAGCAGAAAAACTGATGGGAGATTCTGATTATGTCCCGTTTAATGAAGCGATGTGTGTACATGCGACTACGGCACAAATTTTTGACAACGAGTTTATTCAAACAAGGGCATCAGGACATCATGAGTCAATAGAAAACTATATAGAAAAAGTTGTTGCTCCCTTAGATAATATTTCTAGGAAGGAATATAAATATATCGTTCTATGGTTTGGTGAAGACATGTTTTGTCAGATGAACCTTCTTACAATTCTTGCCTACCTTGAGCAGTCCGGATACAAAGGAAAAGTATACTTAAATAGCTTTAGAGAGGATGAATTTAAAGTCAGCCAAACGGAGCTTCATTTAGGGGATTATTTTTCTGTATATAAAGAGGTATTGATAAACCATAGAAAGCCATCGAATGAATTACTCCCAGTAATGTATCAGGCAATAGATATATTTTTAGATATGTTACAAGAAAATAATGAAGTAGTAAAATATATATCCAAAAATAAAGATCTTTCAACGGCAGAATTAGTGAATAGGTTATTTGATCTTTTCCCCATAATAGGATACGGAGATTCGCAATATATAGAGCTTATTAATAGAACTAAGTGAACTCAAATTACTTTTTTAATATAAAAACTTTACTTAGCTGCATCACGAATAGGCAAAAAAGGAATACAGGGAAAATATTATATTTAAATATTAATTTAGTTAAAGCAAAGCTGTAACCCTTGTAATAACTGGGGTTATGGCTTTCTTGTTTATGTCTTTGCAGCTTTGTGAGTGGGCTTCCTTCCCTTTACCATCTTTCAAATAGATGAAAACTACTATATAATAGGTATAATCTATAGTGAATTGTATTACATTTTGTGATTGTTATAATTGAGACAGAAGATATGTGACGCCTAAGCAGGAGCGCCTACATCCTTTCTGCAAATCTTAAAGTATAAGGATGATAAAAATGAGCAACAGCAAAAAGAAAACAGATGTTATCTTAATTGGTGCCGGAATCATGAGTGCGACTTTAGGGACAATGCTGAAGGAATTGGTACCGGAATGGAACATTAAAGTGTTTGAGAAGCTTGCAAGCGCAGGCGAAGAAAGCTCTAACGAATGGAACAATGCGGGAACAGGGCATGCAGCACTGTGCGAGCTTAACTATACGAATGAAAAACCAGACGGATCCGTAGATATTAGCAAAGCGATAAATATTAATGAACAGTTTCAAGTTTCCATGCAGTTTTGGTCGTATCTTGTAAATCGCCAGCTGATACACAATCCACAGGATTTTATCATGCCATTGCCTCACATGAGTATGGTACAAGGTGAAGAGAATGTAACGTTTTTAAAGAAACGTTTTGAAGCGATGTCAAAAAACCCTTTATTCAAAGGGATGGAGTTCTCCCAAAATCCGGAAAAGCTGATGGAATGGATTCCATTGATTATGCAAGGACGTTCATCAAATGAAGCGATAGCGGCAACTAAAATTGACTCTGGAACGGATGTTAACTTTGGTGCTTTAACGCGTATGCTATTTGACCACTTAAAGACTAAAAATGTCGATATCCACTACAAGCATAGCGTTGATGGTATTAAACATACGGACGACGGTTCGTGGGAATTGAAAGTGAAGAATGTTGATAGTGGAAATGTAGAACAACATACCGCGAAATTCGTCTTTATTGGAGGCGGGGGCGGTAGCTTACATTTACTGCAAAAGTCTGGTATTCCTGAAGGGAAACATATCGGCGGATTCCCGGTGAGTGGCATATTCATGGTGTGTAATAACCCTGAAGTTGTCGCGCAGCATCATGCAAAAGTATATGGCAAAGCTGCAGTGGGTGCTCCGCCGATGTCTGTTCCGCATCTGGATACAAGATTTATCGACAATAAAAAGTCGTTACTCTTTGGACCATTTGCCGGCTTCTCACCAAAGTTTTTAAAAACAGGCTCTATGCTCGACTTAGTCACTTCTGTTAAACCGAATAATGTCTTGACGATGTTAGCGGCGGGAGCAAAGGAAATGTCTTTGACAAAGTACCTGATTCAGCAAGTGCTATTATCGAAGGAACAGCGCATGAAAGAGTTACAGGAATTTATCCCGAACGCTAAAATCGATGAGTGGGATTTTGTAGTGGCAGGCCAACGTGTACAAGTGATCAAGGACACGGAGGCAGGCGGTAAAGGAACACTTCAATTTGGTACAGAAGTGATTACTTCCGAAGACGGCTCAATCGCAGCATTGCTAGGCGCTTCTCCAGGCGCTTCGACAGCCGTTCACGTGATGATTGAAGTCATTAAAAAATGCTTCCCACAACATATGGACGAGTGGGAACCAAAACTTAAGGAAATGGTTCCGTCTTATGGTATGTCACTCATGGACAACCCAGAGCTTTTGGATGAAGTTCATACTTCAACTGCGCAGACGCTTGGTCTGAGTGAAGAATTTCCAGAGCCTAGTAGTTCATTGGAGATAGAAGTTGAAGAATTGAATGAGGAAGTTTAAGTAATTAACCAGTTCCAGGTGCTCAACGGATTTTGAACCGTTTGAGTACCTGGAACTTTTTTAGTACACGCATTTTTCTTTTTCCCGTAATTAATAAACGGGATTTTTTCAGCGCAATATAAGAAGGATTCATATACTTTGTTGTTGGAAATTAAATATTTAAAAAACATTGAAAAATGTTTTGAGTTGTAATAGAATGTAATCAAGATATAAATCCAAAACGTTTCGGAGGAAATCAATTCATTGACAACTATTAAAGATATAGCCAAGGCAGCCGGAGTTTCAGTGACGACAGTTTCTAGAGGATTGAACGGTTACTCTGATGTAAGTGAAAAGACAAGGGAAAAGATTGTTAGGATAGCAAAGGAACTTAATTACAGTCCGAATACGCTTGCGCGTAGCTTAGTGATGAATAAGTCTAAGACGTTTGGTCTGCTAGTTTCAGGTTTGAACCAGTCTAGTGCTAAGGATAATATTACCTTTGGTATTTTAGCTGGGATTAATAAGTTTGTCGGAGAGTCCGGATACGACATAGTACTTTTCAGCACAACTTCGACAAAGCAAAGAGAAAAGACATATACTCAATTGTGTAAAGAAAGAAGAGTCGATGGTGCAATTATTCAAGGTATTAGAACGGATGACCCTTATTTAAAAGAGGTAGTCGAAAGTGATATTCCTTGTGTACTCATTGACATTCCGCTTACTACGCCTTCAGTTGGTTATGTGACAACAGATAATATCCTTGGAGCTAAGAAAGCAGTTCAGCATTTGATCCATATGGGCCATACGAGGATAGGTTTCATTAATGGGCATGGCTTTGCATTTGTCAGCCAGCAACGCTTGATAGGATACGAAGAGGCACTGAAGGAAGCAACTATACCAATCAATCAGGAGTGGATTGGTAATGGTGAATTTTGTGAAGTGGCAGCGGAGCGAGTAGCATTGAAATTGTTAGAAGATCATCCAGAAATAACGGCTGTTTTTTGTGCAAGTGATCTTATGGCTTTGGGTGTATTAAAGGCCGCACGAAAGCTTGGGATGGATGTACCGAATGAGTTGTCGATTGTTGGGTTTGACGATATTATTTTGGCGTCATATGTAACCCCTTCATTAACATCGATTGCACAGGATACCTTCCAAATTGGTTACGAAGCGGCAAAGTTATTGCTCTCTATACTTGAAAATGAAGCAGGGTCCCATGTGGTTTCATTGGGCACTGAACTAAAGGTTCGTGAATCTACGAAACCGCCCAGACAACAATGAATAACAGAAAGAACACTTTCTGTATCAAAAAACCGAAACGTTTCGGATAACATTTAACAACATTAGGAGGCCATCATGGAATATCGCGTAATAAAGGAAAATGATCTTTTTTTCCTCACTGATACAAAAGGAAATATCCCAGAAAACCATTATTATGGCTTGGGGTTGTATACAAAAGATACCCGCTTTTTAAGTAAGCTTGATTTAAAAATAAACGGTGAAGAGCCAATACTATTATCTTCTGATGCAGCAGAAAACTATATGGCGAAGGTATTGCTTACTAATCCACATATGGAAAACGAAGAGGGCTTAATCTTATGGCGTGAGTCGGTAGAAATTGAACGAACAAGATTTATTTATAATGATGTTTTATACGAATCGATTAAAGTTAAAAACTATTTCCCGAAAGCCGTTTCTTTTACGATCAGCATGCATATGGATGTTGATTTCGCTGACATGTTCGTCGTCAGAGGATTCCAGACGGGGAACATTGGGCATAGAACGGGGCAAATGAAAGGAAATCGTTCTTTTGCCTATCATTACATCGGGGCGGATGAGGTCAAACGGTCGACCAAGGTATCTTGGGATAAGGATGCTGAAAATGTGTCTGATCAAGGAGACATCACATTCAAGTTTCATTTGGGCCACGAAGAAGAAGAGACATTCACACTCACTATTCATCCGCAAATCGGCGAGACTGGTGACAAAAAAATAATGGCACGTGACCAAGCTGTTAAGTTGTTGGAAAGTTCATATGCACAATGGAGTGAAAAGATTACAAAGGTAGAAACCGACTACCAGCCGCTTCAACGCCTTGTAGATCGTGGAATTGGAGATTTACGAGTACTGTTGACTGACTTGGGCTATGGTCAGTTTCCGGTAGCTGGGCTTCCGTGGTTCGCAGTGCCATTTGGCAGAGACAGCCTGATTGCGGCATTGCAAATGCTACCGTTTTATCCGGAAGTAGCTAAAGGAACCTTATTAACCTTGGCTGCAAAACAAGGAAAAAAAATTGATCCTTTCCGGGATGAACAGCCTGGTAAGATTATGCACGAAATTCGTTTTGGTGAACTTGCTGAGACAGGCCAAATTCCATTTTCTCCTTATTACGGTACTGTCGATGCTACCCCTTTATTTCTTGTACTGCTAACGGAATATGTGAAGTGGACTGGGAATTTTGAAATTGTAAAACAACTGCAAGACAATATTGAAGCAGCGTTAAATTGGATTGATCAATACGGAGATCGCGATGGAGACGGTTTTGTTGAGTATTATCAAGAGGCCAGCAAAGGCATTGCGAATCAGGGCTGGAAGGATTCGAGCGATTCGATTGTGCATCGAAACGGCAATTATGCTGAGGCTCCTATCGCATTAAGTGAAGTTCAGGGATACGTCTACCAAGCGAAAATAGGGATAGCAAGTTTATACGAACAGCATGGCAACGATGATAAGGCTTTAAAGCTACGCACTGAAGCTGAACAACTAAAAGCAAGATTTGAGCAAGCATTTTGGATGAATGACACACAATTTTATGCGATTGCTCTTGATAAAGAGAAGGAGCAAGTGGGTACGATTACTTCTAATCCAGGTCATGTTCTTTTCTCTGGCATGTTAAGCGAAGAACGGGCAGGTGCTGTAGTAGAAACATTAGTGTCTACTAAAATGTTCTCTGGTTACGGCATCCGCACGATGGCTGAGGGGGAATCGGGATATAATCCGATGAGCTATCACGACGGTAGCATTTGGCCCCATGATAATAGCATGATTCTGTTTGGTATGAGTAAGCTTGGTTATAAAAAGGATGTCAATGTAGTCATTGAAGGACTTGTAAAGGCTGCTGGTGCATTTGAATATGATAGACTGCCTGAATTATTTTGCGGATACGGTGAGGAAAGAGGCGAACCAGTGAAATACCCGGTTGCATGTTCCCCGCAAGCTTGGGCTGCCGGAACACCGCTTGTATTTATTCAATCATTATTGGGACTGTTTCCAAATAGCCTGCAAAAAGAGATTCATTTGACACCGAATCTTTTAGAAAATATGAACCTGTTAAAGGTGGAGGATATTTCAATCGGAAGTGGACTCCTGTCTGTTAAGGTCAATCGTAATGAGGAAAATATCCATTTAGAGATTGTGAAAAATACAACTGGATATGAAGTCGTTACACATTAACTTGGTTTTACCACTCTTAAAGAGGATTTTAATAGGAAAGGGGTAAAGAAAATGTCTAAAAAGAAATGGGTCGCAGCAATCGGAATTTCAGCTTTATTAGTTGGAGGTGTACTTTCGGGATGTTCAAAGGATTCAGAAGAGCAAATGGGGAAAGTTGATGAAGGGAAGCAAGTAGAAGTAACGCTTGCAGGCTGGGGGTCTTCACCTGAAGAAGCTGAATTATTAAGTCAAGTATTAAAAGACTTTGAAGAAAAACATCCGAATATTAAAGTTAAGCATGAAGTGATCGCGGATCAGTATATGGATGTTGTAAAAACCCGTTTAATTGGGGGAGAAGGTCCAGATGTATTTTATCTTGATGCGGTAGAGGCACCGGCTTTAATTGAAACAGGTGTAGTCGAACCACTAAATGATTATGTAAAAGACGATTTTGATTTAGACGACTTTGAGAAACCATTAATTGAAGCATTCCAAAAAGATGGAACGTATTATGGTTTCCCAAAAGGTTATTCAACTCTTGCATTATTTTATAATAAAAAAATGTTTGCAGATGCTGGAGTAGAAGTGCCAACTACATGGGATGAACTGCGTGAAGTATCTGGGAAGCTAACAGATGGAACAAATGTTTACGGATTCGGGCAAAATCCTGAATTGGCCCGCACGTATTTTATTGCAGAATCATTCGGTGGAAAAGTAGTAGAGGACAATAAAGCTAATTTTGCAGATTCAAAAGTGGTTGAGGCATTGCAACCATATGTTGATCAGCACTTGGTAGAGAAAACAGCAGCTCAGCCTTCGGATGTTGGGGCGGACTGGACAGGAGAAATGTTTGGTCAAGGGAAAGCAGCAATGGTAATTGAAGGTAACTGGGCAATCCCTTATTTAGATAGCACATTCCCAGGAATCGACTACGGAATGGCAGAAATTCCAACCATTAATGGTAAAAAAGGAACAATGGCATTTACTGTTGCTTATGTGATGAATGCAGCGTCAGAAAAGAAAGAAGCTGCTTGGGAATTGATATCTTACTTAACAGGCAAAGAAGGAATGGAAACATGGACGAGTAAAGGCTTCGAATTACCTTCTCGTAAGTCTGTAGCTGAAAACCTTGGTTACGATAAAGATGAGTTGCGCGGTGCACTTGTGGCTGGAGCTCCATATGCAACAGTGTGGTCAAACGGAACAAACTTACCTATCATCTTTAATAATTTCAATAATCAATTTGTAAGCGCTTATTTAGGGCAATCCAATCTTGCCGATGCATTGAAGGAAGCCCAGGATACAGCAAATAAGGAAATAGAGAAACAATAATAAACAAGTGAGGAGAGGGGGATTTCCTTCTCCTTAGTGTTGTATTTCCAGCTCCAGAGATTAGCTTTTTGAGGTCATAAGCTGAATCATTCCAGAAATCAGCGATGCTGGTCAGGTATCTATGTTTTATTTGTTAGAACTCGTTTTGTTGATGCAAAAGATAGATTTTTCATCAACAGAACGAGTTCTAGCAACAATTCTTGGAACCTTTGCAAAAGGGAGTTGAACAAGTTGAAAAATAGTTTATTAAAAAGAACAGTTAGAGAATCTATGCAAGGCTATCTATTTTTAATGCCTGCATTATTCGTATTAGTAGTCTTTCTTGTAGGCCCTATTTTTTATGCGATTTTTCTGTCCTTCCATAAAGTGCAGTTATTAGGAACGACAAGTTTTGATTTTGTTGCATTTAAAAACTATATTAATATATTTGATGATCTTAGAGCTAAGATTGCGCTGTTGAATACTGCTAAATATGTATTGATTGTAGTCCCTTGCCAAACACTTTTAGCCCTAGTATTAGCAGCAACTCTAAATGCCGGAATGAAAGGTGAGAAGTTTTTTAGGATTGTTTATTTTTTACCAACACTGACATCTTCCGCGGTACTAACGTTAATCTTTATGTGGATGTATAACCAAAATGGACTTATTAATAAAGTATTGGATTTTGTCGGTCTTCCAACGTACAACTGGATAAATGATCCGGAAATTGCGTTATATGCAATCATGGCTATGAATATTTGGTCTACTGCACCGTTTTTTATGGTCATCTATTTAGCAGCCCTACAAAATATACCGGAATCGCTTTATGAAGCAGCTGAGCTGGACGGGGCAAATGCTATTCAAAAGTTTCTCTATGTAACAGTTCCACAATTGCGACCTGTGACTTCATTTGTCGTCATTATGGGCTTGGTGGGGACATTTCAATTATTTGATCAATCCTATATTTTCTCGGCAGGCTCCGGGGGCCCAAATAACTCAACATTAACGGTTGTACTATTAATATATCAATATGCATTTAAAAATATGGGAACTATGGGTTATGCAGCGGCTCTTGCTTTTGCGTTAGCGGTTATTATTCTGATTGCAACATTGATTCAACGGAAGTTTTCTAAAGAAGAGTCTCTTTACTAGGGAGGGAACAGCGTGAAGAAAAAATTAACAGTTGGCAAAGCGTTTTTATATGGCATATTAATTGTCTACGCGGTCATAACAGTCATTCCATTTTTATGGGCACTCTCTTCATCGTTTAAGAATTTAGATGAAATTGTGAGTGGTACAATTAACTTCATACCGAAGCAATTCACCTTTAATAATTACAAAGTGATTTTTGTTCAGCAAGAACTGTTCCCACGCTGGTTGTTTAATAGCGTTTTTATTGCAACTAGCGTTACTTTGCTAAATATGATTTTTAATTCCATGGCAGGTTATGCATTGGCACGCCTTCAATTTCCAGGGAAGCGAACAATTTTTGTGATTGTCCTTGCTGTCTTGATGATCCCTATGCAAGTAACGATGATTCCAAACTATTTAATATTAAAATCGCTTGGCTGGCTGAACTCTTATCAAGGAATGATTATTCCAACGATGATTAATGCGACCTTTATCTTCATGATGAGGCAGTTTTTTGTGAACTTCCCTAAGGAGCTTGAAGAAGCAGCCGAATTGGACGGATTGAGCAAGATTGGAACTTTCTTTCGAATTGTCCTTCCACTTGCGAAACCCGCTTTAGCAGCACAAGCGATTTTCGTGTTTATGGGGTCGTGGAATGATTTTATGAGACCTTTGATCATTCTATCGAGCCCGGAGCTATTTACATTACCAATTGGTCTTAATACATTTAAAGGCCAGTACATTAGCTATTGGAATTACATCATGGCGGCGTCAATGGTGTTCACATTGCCGATTTTGCTTATCTATACATTCTTTAGCCGCTATTTCATCAAAGGTGTCTCTTTTTCCGGAGGAAAGTAAAAACCTAAAGATGCTAGGTACTCGCTGAATTCGAGTGCCTAGCATCTTTTTATTCGAAATTATTTAAAAAACGAAATCTTTTTTAATACAATCGCAGCCGGAATGGCTACACAGATACCGACGACATTTTGAACGATGTTTCCGGGAATAGAGGCTACTGGCACAATCCATCCATAAAATGATTCGGTAAACAGTCTAAACGGAATAAGCATATAACTATAGTAAGATGCAGTTCTTACAAACATATTTGTAATAGGGGACGATCGTTTTTTTTGTAGAGTAATTTTTTTACTTGCTATTATTGGCTAAACGTATTTGCGTGGAAAGATAGATAACTATGGAGAGAAAGGAGTGTATGCGCATGAAAAGTAAAAGTGAAATCATGGAGATCATTCATCAATTGGATGATCACATTGCAGATGATTTTGAAGCGCAGGATTTAGACTTTAAACAATGGAATTTTAGTTCTAAGGAAGAAAATATTCATAAAATGATTAAATACGCTGTTTGTATGGCCAATGGTGGCGGTGGCAGCGTTGTTTTTGGTGTGGTCGACAAAGTGCAAGGAATGGAAAATGTATTAATGGGCATTCCGTTTGATATAGATATTCGGGAATTGGAGAAAAGAATATATGACAATACGGAACCCCATATAATGCCTTCATTTGATGAAATATTTTATAATGATCATTCAATCAGGCTACTAGTCATGAATGTTTTACAGGAAACACCACCGTATGCAACAGCAGATGGTACTGCAACAATTCGGAAGGGAAAAGAGTGTCTACCATATAGTACCCGTAAAAGTTAGCCTCTCGCATTTGAGAGGTTTTTTTGTTCAAATGGACTTGGTGTTTTCTATTCCGAAAAGATTACTATGAAGGGAAGTAGAGTATGTTTGTCGAAATGAATACGAATGACTTCATTACTCATTGTTGGGCAAACTACCACCAGAGTGGCAAGGCTGCTAAAATGAAAATAAGCTTACGAAAAAACTGCTGACAGGGAGAGAACAACATGATTACAAAAATCGGTCAAATTATGCTATATGTTAATAACCAGGATGAGACAGTGAAGTTTTGGACAGAAAAAGTAGGATTTAGCGTTATTTCGGAAGAGGATAACGGCCAAGGCATGAAATGGATTGAAATCGCGCCAACGAAGGATTCGGAAACGACTATCATCCTTCACAATAAAGAACTTATTGCTAAAATGCAGCCGGAATTAAACCTTCAAACACCTTCTCTACTGTTGTTCTCGGATAATTTGGATGCTTTATACAAAGATCTTTCGGACAAGCAGGTCACGGTTGGAGAGCTAGTCACGATGCCTTCAGGTAGAGTATTTAACTTTGCAGATAATGAAGGAAATTACTTTGCGGTTTTAGAAAGAAAGTAAATATAATCAAATAAAAGTGCTAGGTACTCATCAGATTTTGAATGATTTGAGTATCTGGCACTTTTTGAAATTGAAATAAGTGGGGGCTTAACATGCATACATTAGATTACAAATCGCCAATTGGTGTAATAGAAATAGTGGGTTCAGAGGAAGCAGTAAATTCCATCCTATTTGTTGAGCGAGACGAAGTCGTCAATGTCGTAGATGATAAAACAACGAAAGTTGTAGTGGACTGCTTTAATCAATTGGACGAATACTTTAAAGGGGAGCGTCATGTATTTACATTCCCTTATCACTATGAAGGCACAGCATTTCAACAAACAGTTTGGGATGCTTTGACAACCATTCCCTACGCTGAAACAGGGTCATATAAGGATATTGCTGTTTCCATTAACAACGAAAAAGCCGTCAGGGCAGTAGGAACGGCCAATGGTAAGAATAAATTAAGTATCGTCATTCCTTGCCATCGAATTATCGGTGCAGACGGAAAGTTGACGGGCTATGCAGGCGGTTTGTGGAGGAAGGAATGGCTGCTTGAGCATGAGAGGACTTTTCAAAAGGAAGTCCGATTGTAATGGCATAATGATCGCAAAAACGACTAAGAAAATACTTTTAGTCGTTTTTGTGTTGGATGAATGGTTGATAAAGAAGTAGTTGCTGTAGAACAAACCTATTTTGCCCAAAAGGCTCGTAAACAAAAGTCTATTTCCTATACTCGCCCATCAACCCTTCAATACGCTGCTTCACTTCCAGCCATTCCTCTTGTACAACACTATACATAACCGTATGCCGTACCTTTCCATTTGGCCGAATCATATGGTTACGTAAAATACCTTCTTTCTTAGCACCAATCCGTTCAATGGCTTTTTGCGATTGGATATTTTCATGGCCCGTTTTAATTTGCACGCGTTGGAACTGGAGCTGCTCAAAGCAGTAGGATAGCAGCAAATATTTGCATTCTGTATTGACGTTTGTACGCCAGACGGATGGATGCAGCCAGGTATGACCGAGTTCCAAGCGTTTATGTGCAGTGGCAATGTCGAAAAAACGCGTTGAGCCAACGATTTCATTAGTTGCTCGAAGGACGATGACAAAAGGATATTCCGTCCCTGCATCTCGATTCACTAGCGCCTGTTCAATATAGGCGTCTACATCCTTTCGCGTTTGTAAAGATTGTGACATATGCGACCAAATGCGCTCGTCCCGACAACAAGCATAGATTCCCTCACCATCTTCCTTTGTCATTGGCCGTAACAGTACAGCCTCTCCAATCAATTGAATATTTTCCATTGCTTATCCCTCCTTTGTTCCATAATACATTCTTATACTAATATATACTTATTAAAACAAGGGGTAAATAACCAACCTGCTAACAGATTGCTACCATACAATAGGATTAGGGGGTGATAACAGTATGAAAAAATGTAACAATCAAAATAAAATAATGAAAATGAATAAAATCGACATATGTAGGATTCAGACGAAATTTTGGCCTGCGATAAAAATTAGTTCTGCTTGCATTGGTGTTCCTCCGATAAATCCGCCAACAAATTTTCCTGAAATTAACATTATACCAACCGTCAAAAGGTATTTTTATGTTGCATCAGCTAATATGAATTTGACGAACGGAACCACGATTCTTTCCACTCAATTTTATAACGATGATGGGAGCCAAACAAAGGAATTTATGAGCTTCAGTCCAAATGGATATGCTAATCTTTACATCAACGCAGTCATTCAAGAGGGGGCAATGTATGCAGTGAATACTAGCACCTTAACGATTAGCCCATCTAATTCGATCATTTATAGGGGAACTCCAATTATTCTTGAGTTGTTGACATTTACAGCTGAAATACGTTGATAAAATTAATTTAGATTAGTAGAGGGACAGCCCTGTCACTTCATCGAATCTTTGCATTTACTACAATGTAGATGAAAGGAGGTGAACCTAATGGCGCTTTCCCTTATTAATATTCACGTGAATGTCTCAAGTTCTTCGACACGATTTTTTAATGTATTGGCAGCACCTTTAGCCGTCACGGATGGTACTACTATTGCTGCAACCGCTTTTTTGGATGATAGCGGTACTGCTGCAACTGCTTTTCCGGTCGTAACGAATGGCTACTATAATTTCTATTTAAACGGTGTGCTACAAGAGGGCGATTCGTATGCAATTTCTGGAACAGAATTGACTTTTAACACTGTTACGGGAAGTATTTCTGCTGGAACTCCTTTGGTTATTGAGGCTGTTGAGTTAGTAACAATCGTTTAACGAACAGGTTGGGACAAGTAGCCCTTTACTATAAGCCTAGTTATTATACTTACAGTAAAGGGCTTCCTAAATGTTGTAATTTAAGCAATCTCAATAATTCCATCTTTAAAACAAAAACTCGTCAAATGCCTCAGCTACTCTCTAGATTGATTTCTTTATCTTACCAACAATGCTATACATATTGTTTTATTTCTTATGATTTTGCCGAATCAGCAGGAAAAAAGTCGATGCAACACGAATTATAAATATATAGACGAGTCAAATGTGTGAAGGAGAGGGTCAATGAAACTGGGCATCAATGGTAAGGTTGTTGTTGCAATGTTTCTCGTTGTTTTGTCAACAATGTTGACGATTGCTATCTACTCTTACTCCATGACCAAAGATATATTGATAGACCAAGTGGAACGAGAGCTATCGGAAAAAAATAGAAATGTAGGCAATACGGTTTCTTCTGTATTCGAACAAAAAGGTGAAATCGTTCGCCAGCTTGCATCTATCCCAGTCATTGAAAGCTTTATGAGTGCCAATGAAAAAAGAGAAGATGTACGTTTAAATAAAGATTATGATTGGATTCAAAAAGCATTAATGCGTGCAAAAGAAAACAATGAAGATGTGAATATGATTTGGCTTGCTCATACGGAGAATAGCTACTTTGTTGCAGACCATGATTATGTTTCGGATGGGTTATATCTGATCGAAGAACGTCCCTGGTTTAAAAAGGCTTTAAAAAATGAAAAGTTCTCATTTTCGTCCCCTTACATTGACTACAATACAAATCAATTAACGATTAGCATAACATATCCGGTCATAGTGGAAGAAGAAAAACTGGGTTATCTAGGTGTGGATATTCACCTAGCTGGCCTAGCTGACTTAATTAAGCCGTTTGAGAGGGATGGGCAAAAATTAGTTTTAGTTTCTAACCAAGGAGATATTTTATATGACCCTGATGACATGTGGGCAATCTTTCAGAAGGCACAATTAGAAGAACAAGAGGTGGCCAAACTTCAAAAAGGTGAGGAAAGCTATTATGCCTCGGTTCGTCATTTGGACGGGCTCGGTTGGGAAATAGGTGTGTATGTACCGGAAGATACCTTGTTAAAACCACTTGTTACATATGAGCGGTCAATTATTGGAGCTTGGGTTATTACAATCATTATTTTGCTGGCAACGTTATCAGTGGTTTTACATTACTTATTGAAAGATATTCCATTCATCGTCCGTCAGATAAATAAAATAAAGCACGGAGATCTTAGCGTTAAAATAGGCTTTAAACGGAAAGACGAGGTCGGTGAAATTGCAAGGGCTGTAGAACAAATGGCACTGCAAATAAAAAGTCAAATGGATGAAATGGATTACCAAGCGAGCCATGATTCACTAACGGGTTTGGCAAATCGTCATTCAATTGAAAGAGTAATAGACAAATGGATTGATGAAATAGACGTGATTGATGAAATTATGGCAGTTGTCTTCCTTGACTTAGATCAATTTAAACATATCAATGATTCAAAAGGACATGCCTATGGTGATGAATTACTCACTGAAGTGGGTAAAAGATTACGTGAATGGTTACCTGAAAACAGTTTTTTTGGTCGGTTTGGAGGCGATGAATTCGTTATTGTCATTCGGGCTAAAAAAGTAGCCGTACACCAAATCCATGATTCCTTGCAGCAAATTCACGAATCCTTTACAAATCCATTCTTATTATTGGGGCAAAATGTTTATATTACAGCTTCCATCGGTGTCTCCATCTATCCTACTGATGCGCAATCGATAGGGGAATTGTTTATAGACGCTGATACAGCTTTATATCATGCAAAAGAACATGGCCGCAACCGCATCCACTTCTTTGATAGCAATATGAAGGACCATATTGAAAAAGGGCTTAAATTAAAAGATGGTTTAAGGGAAGCGCTGTTGTGTGGGGAGTTTTTCTTACATTATCAGCCTCAGTTGGACATGGGAGTTGGAAAGCAGACTAGTGTTGAAGCGCTAATCAGGTGGAAGCACCCAGAATTAGGGATGGTTTCACCAGCAGATTTTATCCCTTTAGCGGAAAAGACAGGTCAAATTATTGCCATTGGAGACTGGGTACTAGATGCTAGTTTACAAATGATAAAACGAGCGACCAAGCAAGGGGTAAACATACAGCATGTAGCTGTAAATGTAAGTGCTATTCAATTGCGCGAAGCAGACTTTGTTGACAAGATTCAAAAGAAATTAGCATACTATGAGGTTGATCCATCCTTACTAGAAATTGAAATAACAGAATCCATCATCATCAATCACCAAGAAGAAACCATTAGAAAATTAAATGAGTTAAAAAACTTAGGCATTCAAATTGCATTGGATGACTTTGGTACTGGCTACTCTTCCTTGAATTATTTGCGTATGATGCCAATCGATCGTGTGAAAGTAGATCGTTCCTTCATCCAAAAAGTTGAAGAAGACAGCATCGTGCAAGCTATCTTAACAGCCATTATTACGTTAGGGCATAGCCTTGGGTTTCAAATTGTCGCGGAAGGGGTTGAGGAGGAGGCGCAGCTTCAGATTCTACGTGATATGAATGTCAATACCGTGCAGGGCTATTACTACAGTAGACCGTTGGATGAAGAGGCGCTACTGGACTTTTTACAACAACAATAAAAATACCATGTACTCATCCATTTTGATGAGTACATGGTATTTTTTATTTCGTGAAGTTATCAAAGTATCCTTGGATAAAGACAATCGGTGTACCTTTATCGCCACTGCCTGATGTTAAGTCAGAAAGAGAGCCGACGAGGTCCGTTAGTTTACGTGGAGTTGTACCTTGTGCTTCCATCGAGCCAGTGAGGTCCTCATTTTTGTTGTCGATGAATTCAGAGATAGCTTTTTTCAGCTCATCGCCGCGTAAATCTGCAAAGTTGTTATCCGCGAGATATTTTAATTTTACTTCGTTTGGCTTGCCCGCAAGTCCTGGTGTATAGGCAGGAGAGACGACTGGATCAGCTAGTTCCCAAATCTTACCGACAGGATCTTTGAACGCCCCATCCCCGTAAACCATTACTTCTACGACTTTGCCTGTTTTCTCAAGCAAGATGCGTTGAATATTGTCAACTACTGGTTGGCAATCACGCGGGAATAGCTTAACGCCATCATCCGTTGATTTGTTTGAACCAAGTAGACCGTATTCTTCATTATATCCGCTACCGTCCACAGATTCCGATAAAATATCATCGAGCGTGTAGACTTTTTCGGCGCCATTTTCTTCTAAAATGCGCTTTGTGCGGAAACGCGTGTGAATATCGCAAGTTAAAACACTCTTCGTATATTGTAAAATTGTTTTCGGTTTTTGAGAGAAAATAATTTCGCATTCAACACCAAATTCAGCAGCTAACGATTTGTAGTAGTCAATATAGTCGACGCCTGTGAACGTATGCTTTTGGTAGCCAAAATGCTGGCGGAATTCTTGCTCTGTAAGCACATCAGTCCATGGATTAATGCCTTTTTCATCGAGTTGATCTAAGCTGATTAAGTGATTTCCAACTTCATCAGATGGATAGCTCAGCATGATGACAATTTTCTTAGCACCTTTTGCGATACCACGAAGACAGTTTGCAAAACGATTGCGACTTAAAATTGGGAAAATGACACCAATTGTGTCGTCCCCAAATTTAGCGTGAACATCTTTAGCGATTTGATCGATCGTTGCATAGTTTCCTTGCGCACGGGCAACGATAGACTCTGTAACGGAAACGATATCTTTATCATTAATTTGAAAGCCTTCAACTTCCGCAGCGTGTAAAACACTTTCTACAACGATGTCCTCGATATTGTCCCCTTGATTGATAATAGGGCAACGTAGACCTCTCGCAACTGTTCCAACTACTCTTCCCAATAGAATCGCTCCTTATTATAAAGTTCAAATATCTTACTTCTGTCGAAGTAAGGTAAGCCTCCAGCGGATGTCACAAATTTTGAAAGGAATCAAGGAAGGCAGTCTAAGTTCGCGACGTCCTGTCGCAACAAGGAATGATGCAGTTCAATCCTTCCCCCTATAGGCCTCAAGCACAATTCAAAATTTGGACGCAATTACGCCTTGGCGTAATCGATATTATCATTATCTAACTATCTACTTGTAATATACATCAGTCTAATGGTATAAGTAAAATTAATATATCAAATGACGGCTATAAGGGGTGCTTATGTGGTAAGTAAACTAGATTTATATAAAGTTTTTTGTCAGGTAGCTGTTAACAAAAGCTTTTCCAAGGCGGCAAAAGAGTTGTATATGACACAACCAGCCGTCAGCCAATCCATTATGCAGTTAGAAAAAGAATTGGATACACGCCTTTTTAACCGGACGTCTAAAGGAGTGTCTTTGACAAATGAAGGCAGCCTGTTATTCGAATATGCTAATTCGGCCATTAACTTATTACTTGTCGGAGAAGAAAAGATTTTAGAATTTAAGAATTTAACGACAGGTGAATTAAAGATTGGAGTAGGCGACACCATTTCTAGGTATTTTTTATTGCCATTCCTAGAGTTTTTTCATAATGGTTACCCGAATATTAAGTTCAAAATGGTCAATGGAACAACGGTGGAACTATGTGCGACGTTAAAATCAGGTGGGGTAGATATTGCGATTTGTAACCTCCCTATTGACGATCCTACATTGGAAGTAAGACCTTGTTTCGATGTCCAGGATACGTTCGTCTATGGAGAAAAGTTTAAAAAGATATTAGCAAAGCCATTAAGTTTGGATGAATTAGTGAAATTACCTTTAATATTTCTTGAACCAAAATCAAATTCAAGAAAGTATGTAGAGGACTTTATGATAGCACGCGGCATACAATTTTCACCAGAATTTGAACTAGGTTCACATGAATTATTATTAGAGTTTGCGAAAATCAATTTAGGCATTGCGTGTGTGACGAAAGAGTTTTCCCAAGAGTATTTAACAAATGGGTTGTTATCTGAAGTCCAATTGCTCGAGGAAATCCCCAAAAGAAGTATTGGCGTGTGCTTTTTGAAAAGTGTACCGTTATCTCCAGCCTCCACACGTTTTGTAGAGATTTTGGAGAGTAAGCGCTTTTGATTGTTAATTAGGTAGATAAAGCGGTGAAGGATTATCCAGCAATGGCGTGATACCTTCATAATGCTTTTTTTACAATTGTACTTTTCTATACTGCCCAAGATAATACACCAGCTCCATGAAGAGAGCTGCCAAAATACCGACAAGCATGCCGTTTGACAGAAGTGGCTGTAAGAGTGCTGGCAACGTTGCGAAAGCAGCTGCTGGTAGTGACATGATTGATAGTCCTACCAAAGCGGGCAATGCAATGCGATAGACCGTTTTGGGTTCGAATGTTAAGCCTTCGATGTTTCGGAGTGCGGAACTGAATAATTGCAAATAGGCGACGAATAGTACGGTATTGCCGACACTTTGTGGAATGGTTGAGAAAAAGGCACTAAGTTCAGGAATCATTCCTAGAAGAATAAATAACAGTGATCCGATGAAAAATGGAGTCCGCTGGCGAATGCCGGTAGATTGTAAAAATCCTAATGAAGAAGCATATGGTGTATAAGGAACGAGACCCAGCATGCCAGATCCAGTCGTCAAAGCACCTGTCAGTAAGAAGGAAGCACGGTATTGCCCGGCTGTTGTCTTTTGTTCATAAATATCTTCCGCACCTTTTAATGTGGCAATCGTATTTGTGGTGTTCAATAAACCAGTAATGACAACACTGATGACGATTCCCCATTCAAATGTGGGCTGCCCCCAAGGAAACCAGGTCAGAAACGGTGTGGTTGCAATGGTTTCCGTTGCTTCTATGGGAAATAATAGGACTGCACAAATCCAGCCAACGACCATTCCAATTAATAGATTCAAGCTACTAATTATTCCTTTTCCTTTTACATGGATTAAAATTGTCATCGCAGCGAGAAGGAATGAAAAACAAGCAATTTTGAGATCAATAGACTCACTCGTATTGAGTCCTATCATTCCTTTTAAAAAAATAGTAATAAGCTGATTGGCTAATAATAGAAGAAAAACAAACATGACAATAGGTGTAAACCATTTTTTCAGTAGCTCCCCCATGCCAAGCATTCCAAAGCCTGCTACTAAAACTCCCGAAATCATGACCCCAACGGCAATGCTCCCCCCGACCGTTGTCAGCTCAAGATTCATTGTACTCGCTGTGGCAGCCAAGCTGAGAATAACTCCCCACCAAAGCCCGGACTGACCTTCCATTAATGCTAAACGATGCCCGATAAACCCCTGTAACAGACAGGCGATTCCGGTGAAAATGAAGGACCGTTGGATGGCAGAGACAATTTCAATTTGCTCTAATTGAAAAGCATTACCAACCGAAATTGGAATGACAACTGTATTGGCAAACATAAAGAATAGCCATTGAAAGCCCGCTAACAGCGTAACGGATACTTGTAATGGTTTTGTGTTCATCTAGTCAACTCCTTAATTGGAAGTAGCTTCATACATATAGAGGATATTATACCATGGTATTATCTGAGTTGACTGAAAAATCAAGGAGATTAAAACATCTATCGAGGAATGGGGTATAATGAACAAAGTGTAACTGAATGGAAAGGGGATTGATGGTTTTGAAATTAATCGCGATAGATCTGGACGGTACATTATTGTCGGAAAACGGCACGATTAGTGAAGCAAATAAGGAAGCTATTTTAGAGGTGCAGAAACAGGGGGATGTCGTTGCAATATCTTCTGGACGTGCCTTACCTGACGTGGAAGCAATTCTTCAGCCTACTGGGATAGATTGCCCGATTATGACAGGGAATGGTGCGGTTACTTATTATAAAGGACAAGAGATCCAGCGTTTTTCACTTTCGAATCATGTTGTCGAGGAAGTTGTGGCAATACTTGAAAAAAATGAGGTTCATTATGAGCTTTATACAGCACAGGGTATTTTCAATCGACTGGGTGGCAAGGAATTATTGCGCGAAGAAATTGGACAGTTAGCTGAAAAAGTTACAGGATGGGCGGGCGAATTGCTTCATCATTATATCAATCATCAATATGATTTGAATCAAACATTATCCAAGACTGCTAATCAGACGCCAGATACTGCACACTTGGATGTTTATAAACTATTAGTGTTGTCGCTAGATGAAAAGAAGTTAAGTGAGCTCCGTGAAGTGTTATCGGGGCGGGAAGATTTATCTCTTACTTCATCAGGAAGGGGGAATTTAGAGCTGGGTCATCCTGATGCAGGGAAAGGTAGTGCTTTACGGTTCATGGCTAATTATCTAGGTATTCCTTTAGAAAATACCGTTGCAATAGGGGACAATTATAATGATTTGACGATGTTTGAGGTTGCTGCCACGAGCATAGCGATGGACAATGCGGAAGAGCAATTGAAAGAGTTAAGTACGTATGTAACGAAGCATCATAATGAGGATGGTGTTGCTTATGCTTTACGGACGTATGTCTTACATAAGTGATACGGGGGAATATCCATGAACGATAAAGAATATGATCGCTTGCTGCGCATCAAAACTGTAGGTACACGGGAGTGGCAAAATCAGTCGCCCCATTATAATCGTTACGAAGCAACGCCTTATTTGGCACTAGAAGAGTTATTCCGTGACTATGAGCTGGAAAGAACAGATGGGGTCGTAGATTTTGGCTGCGGCAAGGGACGGCTGGCATTTTACTTGCATCATCGTTTCCAAGTTTCGGTGACAGGGATAGAAATGAGTGCGCAGCTATATCAAGAGTCGCTTGAAAATCAAGCAAGTTATAAGGAGAAGTTGAGTCAAATCAGTGGTGCTATTCGTTTTGACTGCTGTCTGGCGCAGGACTATGCGGTGGAGTTGACGGATAATCGGTTTTATTTTTTTAATCCATTTTCCATACAGATTTTTAGAAAAGTGATAGATACTATTTTACGTTCAGTTGAGAAAAAAAAGCGGACAGTGGATGTTGTTTTTTATTATCCGACTGCTGCCTATATCGAATTTATTGAAACGGAAACTCCTTTTGAATTGATAAAAGAAGTGAAGGTTCCGGGGCTATATGAGCAAAACGACAATGAACGTTTTTTAGTTTTTCGGTTGGAGACAGGCACAGTCTAAGTTAACTGTGCCTGTCTTCGTTGTACCTATCACGTTTTACGTAATAATACTTCAATTTGTTCAACAGGAAGTGGCTCAGAATAAAGGTAACCTTGTACTTCATCACACTGTAATTCTTGCAAGAACTGTTGTTGTTCAGCTGTTTCAATGCCTTTTGCGCTAACTACTAAATTCAAATTTTTTGCCAGCATAATAATCGTTTTGATAATTGTTTGGTTTTTTACACTCAGATCTTGTATGAAAGACTGGTCAATTTTTAAACGGCTAATAGGGAATGTCGTTAAATAGTTGATTGAAAAATAGCCGGCTCCAAAATCATCGATATTGATGCCGATGCCAAGGTCTTTCAGCTGACTAAGGATGCTTTCACAGTTCGTTTTGTCAGATGTTGTAGCTTCAGTGAGGTCCAAGTCAAGATGTTCAGGTTGAAGTCCAGTTTTTTTCAAGGTTTCTTTGAGCTGTTCGACAAAAAAGGCATGCTTGCACTCAGTATGAGAAACATTGATGGTTAATTTTAAATGTGGAAAGCCTACACGATGCAATTTTTTCATTTGTGTACATGCAGTTTCGAGTACCCATTGTCCAATCGGCACAATTAACCCCGTCTCTTCAGCGATTGGAATAAAGCGGGTGGGGGCAACCGTACCCATCGTTGGATGCTGCCATCGGATGAGTGCTTCCAATCCAGTTAATGTTCCTGATTCTAAATTGAATAGCGGCTGATAATACAGTTCAAATTGATTTTTTCTCAACGCCTGTCGAAGTTCTAGTTCAATCATCGTTTTTTCCATCATATCGCGATGTAATTCTTCCGTGAAAAATTGGAAGTTGTTTTTGCCATTATCCTTTACTAAATACATGGCAGAATCAGCATTGGTCATTAACGTATCGTAGTCATTGCCGTTCTCAGGGAATAGGCTAATTCCGATACTGGAACTGACAAATACCTCATGGTTATGAATGATAAAAGGTTTGGACATCTCTTCAACGATTCTTGTGGCTACCGTTTCTGTTAAGGAAGCCGGTGCGTGTGGTAATAAAATGACATACTCATCTCCACCAAGACGCGCAACAATATCCTCTTTACGAACGCAATGCCGAAGCCGTTCTCCAACAAGAACGAGTAGTTGATCCCCGATGGAGTGTCCCATCGAATCATTAATATTTTTAAAACGGTCCAGATCGATGAACATGATGGCGAATGTGTCATCTCTTTCGTCTGAATGCTCGATAACCTCGTTAACTTTCTTTTGAAAAACGCGTCGATTGGGTAAGCCGGTTAAATGGTCGTAATACGCCATATGTTCTACAAGTTTTTCAGCTTCTTTATGCCCCGAAATGTCTGTCGCGGTGCCGACAACCTCAATAACACGATCATTTTCAAAAATAGGCGATAAGTATACAAGGAATGTTTGGTTCAGAAACAGCACTTCGAATTGTGTAGCTTCTCCTCGTAGTGCTGTTTTTAAATAGCCTCCAATTTGAATGAATTCATCTTCGGAAAAGATATGCTTTAGCTGATTGGATGCAACATTTTCTATGGTGATGCCAAATTTCTCTGCTGCTTTTCCTTCAATAAGTGTAAATGTGATGCTATCATCTGGTCCCGCAGTATATTTAAAAATTGCATTTTGAAGATTTTTTACGGTCTGCTGAAAATCATTTTTTAAGGCTAGTTCTAACGCATGTTCAGCCTCTTTTCTTGCTGTAATATCGGTTCGAATTCCGATGTATTGGTAGGGCTTCCTATCCCCATCAAGGAAAGGGACAATTGTAGTATTTACCCAGTACTCTTTGCCATCCTTTGCTCGATTTTTAATTTCACCTTTCCAAATTTCCCCGTTACCAATGGTTTTCCATAGTTCTTTGAAAAAACTTTTTGGATGAAAGCCTGAATTAATAATTCGATGTGTCTGTCCAATGAGCTCCTCTGCTGTGTACTTTGAAAGCGCGCAAAATGTATCATTTGCGTATGAAATAACCCCTTGTGGATTAGTGATTACAATAGCGGAAGACTGATCAAGTGCATTTTCGATAGTCACGAGTCTTTCAAGCGTTTGCTCGTACGACTTATTTGAAATTACTTTAGCTGTAACGTCTATATCTAGGGAAATAAATTGAATAACCGCCTCGTTTTCATCGAGGATGGGGACAATTGTTGCTTGTACCCAATAAGGAGAGCCATCCTTGGCAAAGCATTTAATTTGCCGTTGCCATAATTTGTTTTTGCTGAGCTCCATTTCTAGCTCAAGTCTAAATTTTTCATTAGTGTACTCTGGATTTAATAAACCGTAGTCATTTCCAATTAGCTCTTCTTGGTTGTACTGTGAAAGGTCGCAAAATAGTTGATTTACGTATATGATGGTTCCGTTAGGATCTGTAATGGAGAGACAGAATTTTTCTTCCAGCAGAAGAGAAATAGACGTCATATCTTTAATTCCCGTCAACATGATGAAACAATTCCTTCCTATGCCTATATACTTACTAATCTTAGGATATACGGTAATCCAAAACATTCTGTTGGGATACATTAAATAATCAGTATTAACTCACTTTCGTTTATTCTAACATTTGTTATGCAACTTATCTACTATATCAGTAAATATTAATTGATTCTTTGGTAATGTTTTTGGGTGAAAAATGATAGGTGATATTACTCTAGTTAGGTTAATAGTTACCTTTAGCCTTCAACAAACAATGCATAGCTACTTCTGCTTCATCCCAAGGGACTGGATAGCCTTTGCCTTTTGCAAGGAAAATGGAGATAGATGTGTATTCTGGGTCCGCATCTTTGTTGTACCCGATAATTTCAATCACTTGTTCCTCATTATGGCAACGATCATAGCCGCCAAATTGTAGACGTAGCGTTCCTTTTCCGTGAGTGAAGGAGGCAAATGTCGTGCTGTAGTTCATGAAGGTAGCAACGGGCACTCGTCCCGTAACGGTCACTTTGCCTCCGATGGTTTCGGGCGGGTCAAAGCTACCGTGTGCTTGTTGGATATCTGATAGCACGCGCCCGATATGATCTACTTCCACCTTAATTTTATAATCGTAATACGGTTCAAGTATGATATTTGTGGCTTGCTCTAATCCTTGGCGCAAGGCCCTATGGGTAGCTTCTCTAAAGTCGCCGCCAGACGTGTACTCGTTATGTCCCCGTCCTGTCAGTAATGTGATTTTGACGTCGGTGAGGGCGGAGCCAGTTAACAGTCCGTGATGGTCGCGTTCGAATAGATGATGACGGACTAGGTTTTGATTGCCGATAGACAGATCATTGGGGTGACAGACATTGTCGAAAGAGATACCACTATTTCGTTCGGCGGGTTCGATTTTCAGGTGAACTTCCGCATAATGTCTTAACGGCTCAAAATGCCCATAGCCGTTGACGGTTGTCTCAATTGTTTCTTTGTAAAGAATTTTCGGCTCACCGAATGAGACGGTAAACTGAAATCGTTCTTTGACGATCTCCTTCAACACTTCAAGTTGAATAATGCCCATGACGTGCACGTGAATCTCTTGAAAATGTTCATCCCAATAGACACGCAAGGAAGGGTCTTCTGCGTCCAATAGATTGAAGCATCGCAATACTTCTTTGATATGGATGGACGCATCAAACATAACTTTTGATTTTAGGGTAGGAATCAAATCAAACGTGACTTTTTCTTTCAGTGCCCCTACGCCATCTCCTATAGATGCATTCGTCAGGCCGGTAACGGCAAAGAGTTCGCCAGCTTGAACGTGGTCGACAGTCTTGAATTTACTGCCATTATAGACGCGGATTTGAGTAACTTTTTCGGTCAGTTCCCCGTAATTCACTTCGTCTCGAACACGTAGCGTGCCAGATACTGATTTGAGAAAAGTGACACGGTTGCCGCTGTCATCATGCCGAATTTTATAGACTTGGGCAGCAAACTCTTCGGCATCGTTGTAGGAAGTCTCTGTTAAACAATCGAGTTTCGCGAAAAATTCAATGATGCCTAGATCTTTTAGTGCGGAACCACTGGAACAAGCGAAGACTTTATTGTCTCGAATCATGATCTTTAATGTTTGAAGCCAGAGCTCCTTGTCATAGCCGGATTCCATATAGGTTTCTAATAGTGCTTCATCCCGTTCAGCGATAAATTCGATAAGTTCTTCTTGCATGAGGCCTTCATTGAAAGATGTTGTAAGATTGCAGATATCTTGCGATAAATTAGTGCGAATTTCTTGTAGAGTACTTTCAATATCCGTTCCTTCACGGTCGATTTTATTGATGAAGAAAAATGTCGGTATTTGATGTTTACGTAGTAGTTGCCAGACGGTTTCGGTATGACCTTCGATGCCATCTACAGCACTAATAATGATAATGGCATAGTCCATGACTTGAATGGCGCGTTCCATTTCTGGCGAGAAGTCGACGTGTCCTGGCGTATCGATAATGGTATAGGTAGAATTGTTATACGAGATGATTGCTTGGTCAGCGAACACTGTAATGCCTCGCTCTTTTTCGATGGCATGACTGTCGAGGAAGGCGTCTTTATGATCGACGCGTCCACGTTGCTTAATGCTTTTGGTATGATAAAGTAGTTGTTCTGAAAATGTTGTTTTTCCTGCATCTACGTGTGCGAGGATGCCGATAGTTTTAAACATAATGCCACTCCAATCCATTTCTCGCCGTTATGATTAGTATAGCAAATCTGAATCGAATAGATGCGCGTTAAGCAGTGGTATACTGAAGAGAAAAGATTGAAGCGAAGGAGGATTGGATTATGCAATATTCGAAACCGAAGATGGAGCAGCTTGTGAAGAATGACGCGGAGCTGACAAAGAAGCTTAGACAAATCATGAAAGAGCATGACTTGGAAAAAAGTTTTGCGTTAAAAGCGTTGTATCACTCAGATGTAAAAGGCGGCGGGAGATACCAGCGGGATTATCAGGAGCTGTGAATAGATGTGAAGCGTGGAGAATCCGAGAGGAATCTTTGTGCTTTTTTTGTTTTAAGTAGTGTTAGTGAGCAGCAATGAAGGATTCTTTCAGCTTTTCTGTCATGTTTGGTTAACGTTCCATGTGAAACATTTTTTAAGAGTAACGTTGTCTAGTTTAGTGAAAGTGTTGCTAGGTTTGTGAGAAACATTGTTTGGTTCGTTGAGAGCGTTACCAGGTTGGATGATTATGTTGTTTAGTCAGCAGAGCGTTGCCAGGTTGCATAATTACATTGTTTAGTTGGCTGAACATTGTCTAAGATCTTATTAATCGTTCATTACCGCAAATATGGACAAGAAACTGATTCCCCCTCCACATATAATCAAGCGGAGGGGGAATAAAATGAATAGATTACAGGCAAAAGATCCGTATCGTGTGTATATTACTACTTGCTTCCTATCACAATTATTTTTTACGTTTATCTTTACGCTGAACTTGTTATATCACGTGAAAATTGTAGGACTTAGTCCACTTCAACTTGTGTTAGTGGGGGGAGTATTAGAACTATCGGTTTTTCTTTTTGAAATTCCGACTGGAATACTTTCGGATTTGAAGAGCCGGAAGCTTTCGATTATTGTGGGTTACTTTTTAATAGGAATCGGTTTTTTAATTGAGGGATTGTTCCCATTCTTTATCACTGTGCTGTTGGCTCAGGTAGTATGGGGAATTGGTTATACGTTTACAAGTGGCTCTCAGCAGGCTTGGATTGCGGATGAAGTAGGGGAAGAGCGTGCATCGTTAGCTTTTATTAGGGGGGCTAAGGCCGGGAAACTCGGGCAAGTGATAGCCATTCCATTAAGTATACTAACGGGATATTTTATGATGCAGTTACCCATTGTTATTGGTGGACTCTGCATGGTTGGGCTGGCGGTCTATTTAATTTTATTTATGCAGGAAGAAAACTTCAAACCATTAGGTGGAAAGGAAAGAGTATCGACATGGGGAAGCATGAAGGACAATGTGGGCAAAATTATTTCCCATTCTAAAGCGAGTTTTATCATGAGAATGTTATTCCTGATTGCTTTGTTTGTTGGATTTTATAGTGAAGGTTTTGATCGTTTATGGATTTCCCATTTTTTAGAGGTATCTAACCTATCGAATCTGGCGGATGAGCAATTAGTGATGGTAATGGGAGGAATTCAGTTTATTGTCGTGCTTGTGTCCTTTGTGGCCCTTCATTGGATGAATCGCGGTGCTTTTCACGAGAATATTAGCCGTATTTATATCTTCCTTTTTATCGGAAGTGTCCTTATTATCATCTCGTTGATAGGCTTTGCACTGTCATCCTATGTCATTGGTTTACTTGCTTTCTATATAATTATTCAGGTCACGAGGCAAGTCATGTATCCGCTGGAGGACATTTGGCTTAATAAAGTCATACCCGATTCCTCCACAAGGGCAACTTTCTTTTCGGTAAAAGGCCAAGTGGATGCTATTGGACAAATTGGAGGAGGCCCGGTTATTGGTGCTGTCGCGTCAAGTTTTACAATAAAAGCAGCAATTATCGTGAGTGCAGTGTTATTAGCACCTGTATTATTTTTATATAAGTTGATTTTAAGACAATCCAAGGAATGAATCACTCCTTGGATTTTTCTTTAATCGGTAGGTAGATTTCCATATATATTTTTTCGTACTCCCAGTCATGGCAATGCTCATCATAGTATTCAAAGTCATAGCCTGTTTCATCGACTTCGTAAAGAGAGTGGGGCAGCCAATCTTCTAAGATGTATTGCCAAGTTCCTTTGATGGAGGAGACAAATTGCCCGACTTCAACGGGAGGCGTTCTAAAAACGGCATAAGTTGTTTCTGGAAGTCGTAGCTTTGTCAGTCCAGTAGGTAATTGAACATGCGGATCATAGTTGACTGCAAATAAATACGTAAATCTGTCTTCCAGGTCCCCGCTATTTAGATTGATGCAATACTCGCCATGTATTTCAGGAGATAGTGCCTCATACAGTGTGCTTTCAATTGCTTCATCTGGTGAAATTCTTTGATCCCAAAAGGCGGGGGCATCTCTTGTGTAGGAAATATTTTCGATAATGCTTTCAAAGGTTTTACCAGCAATCGTAAAAGCGGTTTTCTGAACAATTTTGGGTTGCATGACAATACCACCGACCTTTTTTTCAAGGAGGCTTACTAGATCCAGCTTTTGGGGTAATGATAGTGGACAGTGCAGTCGATATAGGCTTGGCGGGCTAGCAAAACATTTCTTAAAAGCCTTTGTAAAACCAGAATGTGTTTCAAAGCCATAGTCCAAAGCAATTTGAATAATCTTCCCACCCTGCGCTAAGTCATATAATGCGTATTGCAGCTTTCTCTTTAAGACGTACTCCATAACGGTGTAGCCGATATGTTTATCAAAAATTCGATAAAAATGATAAGGAGAATAGCCAACTAATTTAGCTAGTTCCTCGGGTTTGATGTCCTCTTTAATATGTTCCTCGATATAATCGATGACTTGTTGTAGTGATTGTAACTGTTGGATAGTAATCGCCTCTTTATTTAAAATGAGACTCTTGGATAGTTTCGACTTACTATTCAAGGGTTTTCAATAAACATTATCACGGGAAAGGTAAATTGAAAACTAAATTATCGGTAAAAAGGAGGAATATGAACTGATATAGGGTGAGAAATCTATTGCTATCTAAAAATAGTAAAGCTGAATAAAGGTAAACAGTGGCATTTTATCGAAATAAAGAGGAGCTGCTATAACAAGTGGGGTGTATATATGAAAAAGGATATGATTGAAAATATCGTTGAATGTATGTCGTCTGATAGGGATATGAGTGTGATTCAACGAATTCAGACGGAGCATCGTTTGAAATTGGTACAGGCGTGGGGGATTCAAGAAGGAAGTCGTGTGTTGGAAATTGGCTGTGGGCAAGGAGATACGACGGCAGCTTTAGCATATATCGTGGGACAAGCTGGGTTTGTAAAAGGTGTGGATATTGCCTCTCCCGATTACGGAGCACCAATCACATTAGGTGATGCTGCCCGTTATTTACAGCAATCGACGTTAGGGAAACAGATTAACATGGAGTTTAACGTTGATGTGTTAGCGGCGGATGTTGATTTTCCAGAAGATAGTTTTGACTATATTGTGTTTTCGCATTGCTCTTGGTACTTGAAGTCATTCGAGGAACTAGAGGGCATATTGAGGAAGGTTAGAAAATGGGGCAAGGGTTTACGTTTTGCGGAATGGGATGCGCGTATTCAGACGATTGAGCAATATCCTCATTTTTTAGCTGTGCTGATTCAATCTCAGTATGAGTGCTTTAAGGAAAGCAGTTTGTCAAATATACGTACATTATTTACGCCAGGTGATGTGAAGCGGATTGCGGAAAGTGCAGGATGGACGATTATCCATGAACAATCTATCCACTCGCCGCAGTTGCAAGATGCTGAATGGGAAATTGCTATGACGTTAGATGATTATAAAGAAGAGATACATAAACTTGTTGATGTGCCTGACAAACTAAAGTACCTCATTCAATCTGAAGTTACTTTATTAGAACAGACTCGTAATCATCGGCAAGTTAAACCAATGTCTACGTATGTATTCAGCGCCAACAGGTCATAAAAAGGAGAATTAGCATGCCACGTTTAACGGATCATTTACTTGTACTTTCGTTTGATTGTTTATCGTCACTTGACCTTCCAATGTTAGAGACGCTACCGCATTTTAAGGAGCTGTTAGACAAGGCGGCGATTTGTAGAAATGTAGAGACGGTTTATCCTTCAGTGACGTACCCGTGTCATGCGAGCATTGTGACTGGTAATTTGCCGAAGCGCCATGGAGTGGTGACGAATACGTTGCTTCAGCCGAATCGACTGTCGCCGGATTGGTATTGGCATCGTCGTCATATCAAAGGAACAACGTTGTATGATGAGGCGAAGAAAGCTGGAATGTTGACGGCTGCATTGCTATGGCCTGTGACGGCAAAGGCAAGGATTGATTATCATATGCCGGAGATTTTTTCTAATCGTCCATGGCATCATCAAATTGCTGTGTCAATTATGAATGGTAGCAAGCGTTACCAGATTGAGATGAATAACAAGTTTGGTCATCTGCGTAATGGTGTGGCGCAGCCCGAACTAGATGATTTTGTAACTGCATCAACGGTACATACGATAAAAACGAAAAGGCCGAATTTGATGCTAGTTCATTTGGTGGACCTTGATACACAACGTCATCATCATGGTTTTTCTTCGGAAGAAGCTCATGCAGCAATTCATCGCCATGATCGACGACTTGGTGAGATTTTGTCGGCTTTAAAGGACAGTGGGATGTATGAACAGACGACCATTGTGGCGTTGGGGGATCATAGTTCACTGGATCATTCGAAGGCAGTCAAGTTGAATGTATTATTGAAGGACAGTGGTTTGATCCAACTAAACGGGCGTGGCATGGTGAAAGATTGGCGGGCATATTGTAAGAGTAATGATGGTTCGGCTTATATCTATGTGAAGGATGAGCAGGCAAAGGATAAAGTGCGTGCGCTGTTACATTCACTTGCGGTTAATGAAAACAATGGCATTGAATTTGTGTTGGAGGGTGCTGAAGCGGGATTACGAGGCGCGGATGAGCATGCAGCTTTTATGGTAGAGGCACGTCGTGGTTTTTATTTTACAGAGCATCTTGATGGAGAGCCAATGGATATCATTACGGCTGAGGATGTGGTAGCGGGCAAGTATACACATGCTTCTCATGGCTATTCACCAGAAAAACAGGATTACTCGACGGTTTTTATTGCGAAGGGGAAAGGAATCCGACCGAATGTGGAAATTGAGCATATGAGACTGATTGATGAGGGACCGACGTTTGCACGATTGCTGGGGTTAGATTTAGGAAAGACGGATGGTAAGTTAGTTGAGGGGATTTTGAAATCCAAGTAGATTGAACCTTTACAATGTTTACATTCATTTTCATGTAAACTATCTGTAGAGAAAGAAAGGGGTGTGGGGATGAAGAAGTATACGAAACAAGAGAATAGTTGGATTTTCTATGATTGGGCGAACTCAGCGTATTCTATCATTATTACGACAGCTGTTTTTCCGCTATATTATAAGGCAGTTGCCACGGACGCTGGCGTGAGTCTGTCGAATTCGACTGCGTATTTGGGCTATTCGGTTGCCATTGCGACGTTCATATTGGCGATGATTGGGCCGATCTTAGGGGCAATTGCGGATTATGAAGGATTAAAGAAGAAGTTTTTCCTGTTCTTTTTCTTAATGGGGTCGGTTTCAACGGTATCATTAGCATTTGTGCCAGGGGATAATTGGTTGTGGTTATTGATTATTTACACGATAACCGCCGTTGGTTTCCATGGTGCGAATATATTTTACGATGCATTTCTTGTGGATGTAACAGCGGAAAAGCGGATGAATCATATATCTGCTCGTGGTTTTGGTTTTGGATATATCGGGAGCACAATTCCGTTTATGATTAGTATTGCTATTATTTTATTGGCTGGAAAAGAGCTTATTCCACTAGCGGTGCCTACGGCAAGTAAGCTGGCTTTTGTCATTACAGCAATTTGGTGGTTTGTCTTTACGATTCCAATGCTGAAAAATGTCCATCAACTTCACGGCATTAAACGTGAACCGAATCTACTTGGTGGTAGTTTCAGACGTCTTGGTGGGACATTTAAAGAAATACGTAAATACCGGACAGTGTTTTTATTCTTACTGGCCTACTTCTTTTATATCGATGGTGTGGGAACGATTATTAATATGTCAACGGCGTATGGAACAGATTTAGGCATTGATGCGACAAGTCTTCTTATTATTTTGTTTGTCACGCAGGTGGTGGCTGCACCATTTTCGATTCTTTATGGCAAGTTAGCGCAGAAGTTTACGGGGAAAAAGATGCTGTACGTTGGTATTTGTATCTATATCATCGTTTGTATTTACGCGTTTTTCATGAAAACGACGATGGACTTCTGGATATTGGCTATGCTCGTTGCGACGTCACAGGGCGGCATCCAGGCACTTAGTCGCTCGTATTTTGCAAGAATTGTTCCGAAAGAGAAGGCGAATGAGTTTTTCGGCTTCTATAATATTTTTGGTAAATTTGCATCCGTCATGGGTCCTTTATTGGTCGCATTGACGACACAGCTGACAGGAAGCTCGGCAAACGGAGTATTTAGTCTGGTGGTCTTGTTTGTTATCGGGCTTGCGATACTTGCGAAGGTTCCAGAACCGGATGACAAAGTGAATGCTGCTTAACTAGAAAAGTGAGGTGCGCCGCGAGAGGTGCCCTCGCTTTTTGGTATTGAATGAACGTGGAGGATGAATGACATTGATTGTATCAATGGGAGAAGTGAGAGGTTTGTCGATTAATCTATTGAGAAGAAAACGACTAATTGATATGTAACTATTCCGAATAATACGCGTCTAGTTAGTGTGGATTGGATTATAGGGGGAGTAGAAATGACGTTGTTAAAATCAAAAGTATTCCTCGTGTTGGCCATTATTGTTGCTGTCATCTGTGGATTCGTTTTTTATTTCAATTACGGGAAACCTTGGGATTTAATTTCGTATAAAAACGAATTCGGGGCGTATTTGGAAGAAAAGTATAACAAGGAATTTGTTATCGAAAAAATTTCATTTGATATTCTTCACGGTGGTACATATCACGCTTATGCCCATGCTAAAGATAACCCAGAAGTAACTTTTTATGTTGGTCAAAATCCATCCACAAAGGATACCGAAGATAGTTACCATTATGATAGCTGGAGAAAACAAGCAAATGAAGCATTAGGTCCGATTGTTGAGAAATTCTTTCCAGACAACTTCAATTATGCTATTCAAATTTTAGGAATGGAAAATAATAATGATGTTGAGGGATCTGAAATACCTAATTTTATACATTACTCGACCGTTGAAGTAGGTATCTCTATGGCAGAACTCGAAGTAACAAATGACAATAGGGATAACGAAATTGAAAGGTTATTCCTGCTATTAAATGCTTTAAAAGAACAAGGTATAAATTTTCATCATTTTGGCGTTAGCTATAAAAACAAAACAATTCAGTTGCAACCTACTGTCATTGATTCAATCAATAGTACTGAAGAATTGGAAAAATTGTTAGTGGATTATAGGTAAGTGCTACGCCTAAAGAGAAATGTCAGCGGGGGGCGTATATGAAAAATAATTTAAATGTATGGTCTTTTATATTTTCATTGTGCTGTATTCCAGCATTTTTTATGGCGACATCATCTGCAAGCTTTTATGAAATGACAGGTATTCATCCGTTAGATATTGTCTTGGGCATGTCGGTGAGTACACTTTTTCTTGGACTGATTGGTTTAAAGGATGTAAGGGAATGGAAGGCAATGGCTAGAAGTGTATTTACTATTATATTCACTGCAGGTTTTTCGCTGGTCTTAACTTTCATTATATTTATTGGTAGGATGCTTAGTTAGTTCTTTACAATAAAATTGGGGTGGGTCACTTGATAATTAGAAAAATTATTTCTGCAATAGTGACCTGTGTCTTGGTTGTGGCCACTTACTTTTTAATAGAACAATCAGGGTTTGCAATTGTTGTAGGTGTGTACTCACTGCCTATTCTTTTATTGTATGGAGTGCCTTCATCGATACTGTCAGACGTCGTTACAAAAAAGTTGAGAGGAACGATTAGAGTGATATCGGCATTATGGATTCACTTATTTCTTGCTACTTTATTTGTTGTAATGTCTCTTTTATTTTCAGAATGGGAAAGAAATATTTTATTGTCTGATATCAAGAGCTTGTTCACGAATTTACTTTTTTGTACTGCAATACTATCAGCTATTCTCTTTTGGTGTATAGATGAGTTTCTTAAATCTACTTGCGTAAAAGCTCTACGTGAGAAGATAGATGATTTGAAGATTTATTAAAGTATCAATGATTGTTCGAGGAAATTTAATCTAAGAAATCAAGGGGGTATTTCATATGTTGATTAGCAAAGTAAAGTTGTATAGTAATGCGCTAGCTAAAACGAAAGATTTTTATGTTACATTATTGGGATTTAACTTGTTGTCTGAAACAAAAGATTCTTTTGCCATTCAGGCGGGGGAAAGTGAATTGGAGTTTCAACAAAGTGATGTGAATGACCATCCCTTCTACCATTTTGCGTTTGACATCCCGTCGAATCAATTCAAAGATGCGAAAAAGTGGGTTGAGGCTAAAGTGGTGCTAAATAGGGAAGACGGTGAAGATGAAGTGCAATTTGAGAATTTAGGTGCACATTCATTATATTTTGAAGACCCATCTAAAAATATTGTAGAATTCATTTCAAGGCAATCATCGCCTAGCATCGAAGGGGATTTTTCTTCCAACTCTATTTTGAATATAAGTGAAGTAGGCATTACGACAAACGATGTGTTGTCAGTGGGTCATCAATTAATGGAATTCGGTATTCCCGTTAAAGATAATCAACCGTTGGAAGAACAATTTAATTTCATGGGGTATGATAATTCGTTTGTAATACTTGTCTGTGAAAATAGAACATGGTTCTTCTCGGACCAAGATTCAGTGATTCACCCGAGTACAATTGAGATAGATAAGCTGAAAGTGATTGAAGTGGATAGACAAGGGGGAATTGAGCTACGGGATGGGCCAATTAAAGTATAAAAAAGGCTAGATCAAGCGAAATTATTCGCTTTGATCTAGCTTTTTTCTTCACTCACTTTTGTTCAATATGGTCAACATGCAAAATTCTAAAACCATTCTTCTCCAGCTTGTCACTCAACTTCTTAATATCTTCTTCTGTCTTGTCGCCCTCAAGCGTAATCACAACTCTTCGTGCCAATACGGAACCATTATCCAGCGTGAACATGCCTTCAATATTTTCACCACGTAGTGTCTTCGTTAATTTCTCAATCATGCCTTTCGCCTCGGTTGATGAAATCGTGATATTAATACCGCCAGTTTTCAAGCCGAATGCATCCTCCAACACACTTTCCACCTTATTATGCGTTAAGATGCCAATCAGTTTGCCATTTTCAACGACATTTAAAAACGGTAACGACTTAATTTCGATTAACGCATTTAAGAAAGAAGATCGATCAGATATAAACGCATCCTGGTGCTTCAATAACTGTTCGACAGGTGTATTTTTATCCCCACCACCTTCGTAAATGTATTCAATCAAATGTACCTTATAAATCATTCCTTTATAATCTTCGTTGCTATCCACAACAGGAATACAGCGGTAGCCGCTTTCTTTGATTTTCGTTAACACGTCCATAACAGTTTGTTCAGTATGCGCAATAATTACATCTTGTTTAGGTAAATATAAATCTCTTACTAGCATGTAATTTCCTCCTTCGAATTTTCGAAATTTTTTGGATGTATTTATATAGTATTATAGTAGAAGAATTGAATGGTAAACAAGTTATTTCGGCATTGTTGCTCATAAAGGAGTTATAAAATAGAATGGAGATTTTAAGTCTTAGTGCGCTTTTAGATGTTGTAGGAGAATTGTTTTCGGATGAAATCTCGATTGCTGTGTCCAATACAGAGGAGTATTTGTATTATAGACCGAGTAAGCGCGTGGATTTGAAAATTAGACCGGGAGATTTGGTAAAGGAAGGGACAATTGCTTATAAGGCACTTCATCAACATCAGAAAGTCTCGGAATTCATTAACCGTGATGTGTTCGGTGTTCCTTATCATGGGATGGCAGTGCCGTTTCATAGAGATGGGAAACTTGTGGGCTGTGTGACTGCCATCTATCCGGCTTACACGGACGGGAAATCTGTTGTGACAGTGAAAACGCATGATGGATGGATTCCAGTTCCTTTTGCAGACGTGAAGTATATTGAAGTGAAGGATCGGAAGACGTATGTGGTGGCGGATGGCTTTGCGGGTACCCATAAAAATTCGCTGCAGAACTTCGAGTTTTTATTGCCACGGGAATCGTTTGTGCGCTGCCATCGTTCCTTCATCGTCAATGTCCATCATATTAAAGAAATTTACCCCGATACCCATTCGACTTTTATGCTATCGATGGACGATGGTACGCGGATTCCTGTAAGTCAATCATACTCTAGTTATTTCCGAAAGCTGTTAGGTTTTTAGGGAATTACTATATTTAATAAAAAATGCTACTTTATCCATTGAAATAGCCGCTTTAACCTTTTTTTCCGTATCCAAACCTTAAAACCTCTTTCATGTAAGCGCTTGATATACTATTATCTAAAAGTTGCGAAAAGGGGCGGTTGTAGATGGAAAACTATATGGAACGGATTAAAAATATCCAATTGCGAGATGTTGTTGTCTCACCGGAAGAGGCGGCTTCTTGGATTGAAGACGGCATGACACTAGGATTAAGTGGATTTACGCGTGCAGGGGATGTTAAAGCAGTTCCGTTAGCATTGGTAAAACGTGCTGAAACAGAGTTTTTCAAAGTAAATGTCTTTACGGGCGCGTCATTAGGTTCTGATGTCGATAAATTATTTGCCGAAGCTGGAATCGTCAACAAGCGATTGCCATTCCAAGCAGATCGGACAATGCGCAACAAAATTAATGAAGGTGAGCATCTGTTCGTTGACCATCATTTATCACATACAGCTGAATTAATACGTGCAGAAGTAATTGAACCCATTGATTTCGCTATTTTGGAAGCGATTTTAGTCACGGAAGATGGCATGCTCATTCCAACGACATCTGTCGGGAACTCATTAACATTTGCCACACATGCCAAGTCTATCATCATTGAGATTAATCTAGCGCAGTCGACGCAGCTAGAAGGGCTTCACGATTTATATGATCCAGGTAAACAAGGTGAACGTATGCCAATTCCGCTAATGAAGGCGGATGACCGCATTGGTACGATTGGTATTCCGATTGATATGACAAAGGTCAAAGGTATCGTCTTTACGAATCAGCAAGATTCGCCGTCGACGATTGAGATGCCGGATCATGAAACAGAAGTGATGGCACGGCATTTATTGGCATTTTTAAGGACAGAAGTTCAAGCAGGTAGATTGACGGAGAGCCTTGCGCCGTTGCAGTCAGGGATTGGTTCGGTTGCGAATGCCGTTCTTCACGGCATGATTGACTCTGAATTCAAGGATTTGGAGGTATATTCAGAAGTACTGCAAGATGCGGTATTTGATTTAATCGACGCAGGCAAGGTTCGTTTTGCATCATGCGCGTCTATCACGCTTTCTGAAGACAAGATGAATCAGGTGTTTAATAATTTCGAGCAATATCGGGACAAGTTGGTTATGCGTCCGCAGGAAATTTCGAATCACCCAGAGATTATTCGTCGTCTTGGTTTGATTTCTATCAACACAGCACTTGAGTTGGATATTTACGGTAACGTCAATTCGACGCATGTGTCTGGGACGAAAATGATGAATGGTATTGGTGGTTCAGGCGATTTCGCTCGCAATGCACGTCTAGCAATTTTTGTGACGAAATCAGTGGCAAAAGGTGGCGACATTTCGAGTATCGTTCCGTTTGCTTCTCATATCGATCATACAGAGCACGATGTTGATGTAATTGTGACAGAACAAGGCTATGCAGATTTACGTGGTCTTGCTCCGCGTGAACGCGTTGGACTTATTATCGAAAATTGTGCTCATCCGATGTACCGCGAACAACTGCGTGGCTATTATAAGGAAGCACTTGAAAGAGGCGGACAAACGCCGCATGTATTGGAAAAAGCATTTTCATGGCATACAAACTTGGCACAGCATGGCACGATGCGTGAACGTGTTGCAGAGTTAGTATAAGTGTTAGAACAAAAAAGAGCTGGACGATAATAATCGTTCCGCTCTTTCTTGTATTTACCTATTTGAATAATACCTAGTGACGTTTTCCAATGATTAAATAGACTCGAACCATTCTTTAAGGTGTAAAAGGATAAGGGAGTTAAGACGATTTTATTGTCTTAACTCCTTTTTGAATAGTTTCCTGGAAATGGTTGAAACGCGAGAGGAGTTTATCCGTCAAATTAGTTAACAGCCAACATAAGTGGCTAGTTAAGGAGGAGTTTTTTATGAAAAAAATGCTTGGATTGGTGATAGGTGCATTAGTCATCTATGCAATAGCGGGCTGTTCAAATAATGGTGGAACGGCTACGATCGATGTTGCTGTAAAAGATATAATGGACGACATTAAGGGGCAAATTATCCAAGATATAAAAGATGCCGGGTTTGATGAAGGGCAATCTGATGAGGAAATTCTTCAAGGTTATGAAGAAATAAACTTAGTAGATACCGGGACAGACGATCAATATGGGCAAATGTTTTTTGAGCGCACTGGGCTTGATAAAGAGCTACTTGCAGAAGGTGTAATGTACATCCCCATGTTCATTACCAATGCGGATGAGATTTTTGTTTTAAAAGCAAAGGAAGAGAAGGACGTAGAGGCATTGAAGGCATCATTGCAAAAAGAATTAGATGCACAAATCCAAACATGGGAACGATATCTTCCGGATCAATATGAAAAAGTGAAAAACAATATGTTAAAAACAAAAGGAAATTATGTGTTATATGTGACGTATGGCAATGTCGATGCGGTAGAGAAGATTTTTGATGAGAAAGTAGAATGATGTCTAAAGGCGCTGAATAAGCGCCTTTTATGAAGATAAGAAAGTATAAAACCATCAACTTAGGGTAATAGTAAATTTCTAGTTTGCTGATAACTTGGATGTAAACACCAATAAGTGGTCATCGGGCGCTGATTAACGACTGGCAAACGCTGATAACTATGCCCTAAGCTCTGATAATTCTATGTCAAAGAAATTAAATTAATAAAAGAGGACCAGGTGGTTTTGTGGTATTCAGTAGCCTATTATTTCTATTTTTCTTTTTACCAATTACATTACTCCTGTATTTTAACGGTTCAAGAAAGATGAAAAATGGTATTCTCCTTATTGTCAGTCTGATCTTTTATGCATGGGGAGAGCCTGTTTATATTTTTTTAATGATTTTTTCAGCCGTTACAGATTACTTTCACGGGTTGTATATTCAAAAGTATCGTTTAACTTCTCCGCTTAAAGCAAAATTAGGCTTGTTGTCCTCTATTGTTATCAATCTAAGTATATTGTCTTTTTTCAAATACGCAGATTTCCTTATTGAAAACATAAATAATTTATTTCATATGAATGTACATGCACTTGATCTTCCATTGCCGATTGGCTTATCTTTTTACACGTTTCAAACGATGTCATATGCGATTGATGTGTACCGTGGACAGGTGAAAGCACAACGAAATCCATTAACGCTTGCGTTGTACGTTTGCTTATTTCCACAACTTATTGCGGGACCCATCGTCCGGTACGAAATTATTGAACGTGAATTGAACAGTAGGATTGTCACGCTCGATCAATTTTCAGAAGGCGTTAAAATATTTTTGATTGGTCTTGGAAAGAAAGTATTGCTTGCGAATAATATCGGGTTTTTATGGAGTGAAATTCAGCAACAGAGTCCAGCTGAACTATCCGTTCTGTCAGCGTGGATGGGGATTGCAGCGTTTGGCTTGCAACTCTATTTTGACTTTAGCGGTTATTCCGATATGGCAATTGGGCTAGGGAAAATGTTTGGTTTTAATTTCCCACAAAACTTCAATTATCCGTTTGTTTCCCGCAGTATTACGGAGTTTTGGCGAAGATGGCATATGTCGCTTGGTACGTGGTTTCGGGATTACGTGTATATTCCGCTCGGTGGGAGTAGAAAGGGAAAATACAGGCTCTATTTAAACCTATTCATCGTGTGGGGTCTGACTGGCTTATGGCATGGTGCCGCGTGGAATTTCGTGGCTTGGGGTTTATACTTTGGTGCAGTGATTGCGATTGAGAAAGCAGGGCTACTGGTACTGCTAGAGAAAATACATCCGATATTTCAACATCTCTACGCATTTGTCATCGTCATGATTAGTTGGACGTTGTTCGTTTTTGAAGACCTTTCCATGAGCCTGACCTATTTGAAAATTTTGTTTGGGTTTTCGGGACAAGCATTGGTGAATGAGCGATTCCTGTATGATATGTATACCAATGCAGTTCTTTTCTTATTAGCATTTTTGGGAATGGTTCCAATTTGGAAGATGCTAAGGAGTAAACTAATGCATCGCCATAAAGTAATTGACGAAATCGTGATTCCTGTATTTTGTTTACTCATTCTCGTCTTGTCGACTGCTTATTTAGCAGACGATTCATACAATCCATTTCTTTATTTTCGTTTTTAGGGGGAAACGCATTGACTTTATATAAAAAAATATTTGTAGGTGCGTTTCTACTATTTATTTTTGGGATAGGTTTATTCAATGTGGTAGCAAGCGACCGTGCTTTTTCAGAGAGGGAAAATCGTCCATTAGCCCAAATGCCTGACTTTTATTCAGGGAAGTTCACGCAGCGTTTTGAAACATATATATCTGACCAGTTTGTATGGAAAGATAGTTGGGTTCAGTTAAAGGCGATGGCAGAAAGGGCTTTATTGAAAAAAGAAAATAACGGGGTGTTCTTCGGTAAAGATGGATTTCTCATTGAACCGTTTGAAAAACCCCGTGACCAGTTTAATAAGAACATTGAGTATGTGAACAGATTTGTGACATCTGCAGAGGGGATTCAGTCGTATGTATTGCTTGCTCCAACGGCGATTGGGTTATATGAGGACAAGTTACCGCTGTTCGGCCAAACTTCTAGTGAGAGAGATGCTTATGAAGTTGCGGAAGGTGAATTGACTTCTGCACTGGAAGTGATTGGCGTCTATGATGCCTTGCAATCACATCGAGACGAGCAAATCTATTTTAAAACAGATCATCATTGGACGATGCGTGGTGCATATTTGGCCTATAAGGAAACCGCGAAAACGATGGGCATAAAACCGTATGAGAAAGACGATTTTCGTATTGAAACGGTATCGGAAGACTTTTACGGGACACTCCATTCTAAAGCCAATACAATTGGGATTGAGCCTGACAAGATTGAGGTTTATTTGCCGAAATTTCAAACGACCCAAACAGTGACCTATGAAGATGGCAGGCAATCTGATTCATTGTATGTATGGGATTATCTCGAAAAGAAAGATAAATATTCGCTATTTCTGGATGGTAATCATGCGCTAGTTAACATCAAAACAGGTGTCAAGAATGGCCGTAAGTTAGCAGTAATTAAAGACTCTTATGCCCATGCATTCATCCCTTTTTTAGCAAATCACTTTGAGGAAATCCATGTACTCGATCTTCGGTATTATCATTCAGACGTCTTAGTTTATTTGAACGATCAAAAAATATCTGAAGTATTATTTTTATACAATGTTGCTAATTTTACTAAGGACCCAAATGTGATTTGGCTGTCGCAAAGTACACGGAAATAAGTTGTAGTAAAAATGAAATCGTTGGTATAAGAGGCATTGAAAGTAGTTACTTTACTCAAGGAGAGTAGAGTAACTACTTTTTTATATCACCACTTCGCTCATCAGTGCATGCGTATTGCCTTCGGTGTCATTGAAAAACACCATCCACGTTTCGGTAGAAACTATCTTCGCAACGATATGCGGTTCGTCGTCGAATGAAACTCCTTTTTCTATCAACCGTTTATAGCTTTCGTTAATGTTGTCCACACTAAAATAAAGGACTGAACTTGCGTTTGCGAATTGCTCTTTTTCGGGCAGACTAAGCAATAAACGGACACCATTGCAGTCGAAGAAAGCCATTGTGTCTGTGTTGAATAATAGTGGCAATCCTAGTAGATCTTTATAAAATGAAATGGCTCGATTGATATCTTTTACAGGAACTCCGATTTGTCCGATGCTTTTTAAATTTGTCGTCATCAAATATTCCACCTATTCCGTTTTCTTTTATTGTAGCATAGTAGGCCATCAACCAACTATCGTCGTGTCACTTTATCCCAAAATGGAGGTTTAAGAAATGGATATTCTACATAGCGGTTTATTGAGAGAGAAGGATTCGTTTTATATCCGGAGGCTGCACCCGGAGGATGTCACGGCTATTTTACGTGTGCAACAGGAAGTGTTGTATGTACTGGATGACCCAAAATCATTGTCGACGTTGTCGGAAGAAGAGTATGCATATATTTTGTCGGGTGGCGGTAAGATGGTAGGGGTATTTGCAGATGGAAGGTTGGTTGCGTTCCGCGCGTTACTTGTGCCTGCAATCGATGAAGAGCATCTGGGACATGATATCGAGCTTGATCCGACTGATTTGGCTTCTGTTGTTTATCAGGAAATATCGAATGTGTTGCCGCGCTATCGTGGCTATCGGCTGCAAAAGTTGATGGGGGACATATTAATGGAACAGCTGCGGAAAGAGGAATTTAAGTATGTTTGTGCAACGGTTGCACCATACAATATTGCAAGCTTGAGGGACAAGTTTGCACAGCAAATGGAAATCGCAGCGTTGAAGAGGAAGTATGGTGGCTTATTGCGCTACGTTTTTGTAAAACATCTTCACGAAGATGCGAAAGTATATGAAACTGAACAGGATATTCCGATGCAAAATACAAAATTGCAGCAAAAGCTTTTAGCGGAAGGTTGGCGGGGGACAGGCGTTTCCGGCGGTCCAGATGGCTGGCTTGTTCGTTATTGTAAATGAGGTGAATGTACTGAAAAACAATCGTGTCGTATTCTTAGTGCTTTTTTTTATCCTTATGCTACTGCCGTTTGATCAACGAAAAACGGAGAAACCAGTTACTGCATCGAACGACAGGATGCAGATGGTTAGTAAAGTACATGACCTTAACCAATTTAGCGCACTTCAAGATATTTTACATGATTCAAGGTTACAAGGTGCAACGACTGCGATTAGTGTTCGAAATGCAGTGAGCGGCGAAATTGTGTATGAGCAGCTTGGTGATACGCGAGTCCATCCGGCGTCTGTTATGAAATTGTTGACGGGAGCGGCGGCACTTGAAACACTTGGGCAAGACTATACGTTCAAAACGGAATTGTACACGGATGGGGAAATTCGTGGAAATGTACTGCATGGCAACCTCTATTTACGAGGGCAAGGAGATCCGGCGCTAACGAAGGCAGATATAAGGGCATTTGCATCTGAGTTAAAAACGCAAGGCATTCAAGTTGTCGACGGAAATGTATACGGGGATGACACCTGGTATGACGATGTTAGGCTTTCCCAAGACTTGAACTGGTCTGATGAGCTGGCCTATACGGGTGCACAAGTGTCGGCACTGACGTTTTCACCAAACAACGATTATGATGCGGGAACAGTCATTGTCGAAGTGACTCCTGCGAAGAAAGCTGGACAAGCCGGGAAGGTTAGTATGGTGCCTGCTAATAGTTATCTGACAATCGTTAATCACACGAAGACGGTGGAAAAAGGCGGGAAGAAAAGCATTCACGTTGAACGACAGCACGGTACGAATATACTTATTGTGTCAGGTGTGATTCCAGTCGGAGCGAAAAAAACACGTTCTTGGGCTTCGGTTTGGGAACCGACGGACTATACCGTAAACGTATTTAAACATGTACTTGAGGAGCAAGGCATAACCTTTTCAGCAGCACCAAAAGCCGAACGTGGAACGGTCCCTAAAGGAGCAATTTTATTAACATCGAAACAATCGATGCCGCTGAGCGAGTTGTTTATTCCATTCATGAAATTAAGTAACAATGGACATGCTGAGGTGCTGGTCAAAGAGATGGGGCGAGTGATTGGCGGCCGGGGGAGTTGGCATAAAGGACTAGCCGTAATGAAAGCAACATTAGCTGATATGGGTGTGGATACGGCAACACTACTACTGCGTGATGGATCAGGCATGTCGCATAAAAACCTTGTCACGGCTAATGAAGTGACCCATTTACTGTATGCTGTCCAATCGAAATCATGGTATCCAGCATTCTTGAATTCGCTGCCGGTTGCGGGGAATGAGGAACGATTTGTCGGCGGTACATTGCGCAATCGAATGACAGGAACTGTGGCGACGGGTAATGTTCGGGCAAAAACAGGTTCACTAAACGGCGTCACTGCCTTGTCGGGTTATGTCGAAACACAGGGCGGGGAGACACTTATCTTTTCGATTATAGTTAATAATTATTTGAGCGATAGTGTGAATGAAGTGCTGGATGAGATTACGGTTACACTTGCGAATTATTAGGTGAACCATACCGAAAAAGGAGGCTGCCAACAACGTGGCTGTGTCAAAGTGGTGAGTCAAAGGCCCTAAAATGACAATAACTCCGTTCAATTGATCGATAACTTTGCTCAATTGATCGATAAGCTGGCGGAAATGATCGATAACAGCTTCGAATTGATCGATAACTCCCGGCAATTGATCAAAAAGTTTCCAAAGGTGCTTGTTGGGGAATGGAAATTAGTCTTTTTACGATTAATAAAGCAGGGGCTGTTCAAAAAGGTTAGTAAAAACTAACTTTCTGGGCAGCCCCTGCTCTTATCGTTTTGGTTTGTAATTCATCATACTAAACATTTCCGTAAGTTCTTCTTTCGTCAAATCGCGCCATTGTCCATTCGGTAAATTACCCAAGTGAATGTTGAGAATGCGCGTACGTCGTAAGTTCTGAACATTGTAGCCGAGCGCGGAGCACATGCGGCGGATTTGGCGGTTCAAGCCTTGGGTTAATGTGATATTGAATTTGCGTGGTCCGAGTTGCTTCACTTTGCAGGGCTTTGTCACAGTGTCTAAAATTGGGACGCCTGATTCCATTTTGTCGATGAATGTTTTCGTGATGGGATGATCGACAGTGACGATATATTCTTTTTCGTGACCGTGTTCTTCACGTAGTATTTCATTGACGATGTCGCCGTCATTTGTTAGAAGAAGTAATCCATCCGAGTCTTTGTCGAGTCGGCCGATATGGAAAATACGGAGGGGATGGTTGATAAAATCGACGACATTTCCTTCGATATGGCGTTCGGTTGTACTTGTGATACCGACGGGTTTATTGAGTGCGATATAGACGAGCTGTTCTTCCGTTTTGACGGGTTTTCCATCGGCGCGGACATCGTCACCTTCTTGGACTTTGCTACCGAGTTCGGCGAGTTGCCCGTTAATCGTTATGCGCCGGTCTTCAATCCATTTATCTGCACCGCGGCGGGAAACGATTCCCGCTTCGCTTAAATATTTATTAATTCTCATTGCTGTCACCCTATCCAGGAAATTTCTTTCCTCTATTGTAGCGCGTTAGTGAGGAATGTTCAAAAATGATGAGTTTACCTTGAGTCAGTAGGGAGTTCAAACTCCTTGCTGACTCAAGGTAAGCCTCCGGCGGATGTCACAGATTTTTAAAGGAACTTTTCGAGCGACCTCGAAAAAATCTGGACGCCATTACGCTGAGGCGTAATGGGAATGTTGACTGAAAAGGTTGACAACTAACTTATCTAGTACTAAGATAAGAATAACTTTTTTGTTCAAAGACGGGCAGGAGGTACCGAGAGCGGTGCCGCCCACGGATAGATGAGTCGAGATGAGAAGAGCATAGCTGAGAAATTGTTGAATAAGAAGAGTAGCATAGGTGCGCGATTTAGAGAGTCAGTGGGTGGTGGAAACTGATTCGCAGCCGATGTGAATGGACTTATGAGAGTTCCCTTAAATTGTTTACAAGGGAGACGTGGATCTCGCGTTAAGGGATGTGTCTTTTAACGATAAGGCACGCTAAGTGGAAGCAATTATGCTTCAATTAGAGGTGGCAACGCGGTTATCCCGTCCTCTGCAAACGGACTATTATGTCCTTTTGCAGAGGGCTTTTTTTATTCCGTTTGGTGCCAGTTGCTGCCACAATTTGAAAAGCACAAATGGTGTCAGTAACTGGCACCGGGAGGAGAGATGAGATGAGTACAGAGCAGAAGAGTTTACGTACAACGATGAAGAAGGTAAACGGTGATTCGCTTACCCCAATTTTGATTTTCAGACGAATGCAGGGAGAGCGTAAGTTTTTACTGGAAAGTTCCACAAAGCATGATGGATCTGGACGTTATTCGTTTATGGGGATGGATCCGTTGAAGTGTTACAGCGGGCGGGATGGCAGGATTGAAGAGTATGTTTATGCAACGGGGAAGAAATACAGCCATGAGGGCGATTTGTTTGTGCTGTTGAAACGCTTGATGCCGCGGATTACGGATGATATCGACTTTCCGTTTACAGGCGGTGCAGTTGGCTATGTTGGGTACGGGGCAGCGCGGGAAGGTGGCCGTCATACTGAGGAGAACTTAGGATTCCCTGATGTCAATTTCAATATCTATGAAACTATCGTCATTTTTGATCATGTGTTGAATGAAGTAACATTACTTCACACAGAGATTAATGAGGTACAGGGTGCACCCGATTTAGATGCGCTAGCGGACAGCATGCTATCTGGTCCTGAAAAAGAAGATTCTACTTTTGAAATCTCGGATTATAGCTGTTCCGTGACACAGCAGCAGTTCGAAGAGCTAGTACGTCAAGCAAAAGGCTATATCGAAGAGGGTGAAGTGGAGCAAGTCGTGTTATCGAGAAGAATGGTGGCAGACTTCAAAGGGGATCCGTTTTCATTGTATCGCAAGCTTAGAAAGCGCAATCCATCTCCTTATATGTACTATATGGAATTCGATGATCATGTCGTGGTGGGGACATCGCCAGAAAGTCTAGTCCGGGTGTCGAATGGCAAAGTGATGACGAATCCGATTGCGGGGACCCGTCGACGTGGGCAAGATAAGGCGGAAGATGTGGCGCTTGAAAAAGAGTTGTTGGCCGATCCAAAGGAAGTTTCGGAACACGATATGCTGGTGGAGCTGGGGCGTCATGATATGGAGAAAATATGTGTGGAGGATTCGGTTGCGGTGACGAGCTATATGGAAGTGGTGCGTTATGAGCATGTCATGCATTTAGTGTCGGAAGTAGAAGGGACCTTATCGCCGGTGCTTCATTCCTTGGATGCGTTACGTACATGTTTACCGGCGGGTACAGTAACGGGAACGCCGAAAACACGGGCAATGGAATTGATTGACGAATTGGAGCAAATGGATCGAGGCATTTATGGCGGGGCCATTGGTTATATCGGTTTTAATGGCAATATGGATTTTGCGTTAACGATTCGGACGATGATTGTGCGAGATGGCAAAGCGTATGTGCAAGCAGGCGCAGGGATTGTCGCGGCGTCGAATCCGACGGCAGAGTACATGGAGACGGTCAATAAGGCCCGTTCGTTGTTGGAAGTCGTCAACTGAATACAATGAGTTTAGCTGAGCGGAGGAGAGATCGAGATGAGAGAAATTGTGAGCAAAGTAGAGCTAGGGAAGCATTTGATGTATGAAGAAATGTTGGAAGCAGCCAATCAAATTTTTGATGAACAGACGGATTCGCAGGATATTGCTGATTTCCTTGTTGCGTTGTCGCGTAAAGGAGAGACAGCCCATGAAGTGGCGGCTCTCGCATTTGTTATGAAATCGCACGCTGTTCAACTGTCCGTTCCCGAAGGTGTCTATATGGATAATTGTGGAACAGGCGGAGACGGCTCGAACAGCTTTAATATTAGTACGGCATCTGCATTTGTATTAGCAGGTGCAGGTGCCTTGGTTGCCAAGCACGGCAACCGGAAAATTTCCAGTGCAGCGGGTAGTTCTGATGTGTTGGAAGAACTCGGTATTCGTTCGGATTTCAGTAAGGAGGAAACAGCTGAATTGCTTCGTCAAGAAGGCATCACCTTCCTTCATGCACCACAGGTCCATCCTAAAATGAAACGGATTGGTGCGATTCGACAGCAAATTGGTAAGCCAACAATATTTAACTTGGTAGGGCCTTTAACCAATCCAATTCCGTTAAAAACGCAGTTTACGGGCATTAATCGTCCTGATTTCACAATGGATTATGCAACGGTTTTGCGCATGCTTGGTAGGGAACGTGCGATTGTCGTATCGGGTGCGGGTGGCATGGATGAGGCATCGCTCGCGGGGCAAAACATTTTCGTCCTATTAGATAAAGGAGATTTAATCCCATTTTCATTAACAGCAGATGATGTTGGTCTAACACCAGCCCCTGCTTCAGCCATTCGTGGAGGAAACGCTAAGGATAATGCGGCTATTATTCGTACAATTTTCCAAGGTCAGCGTGGTCCCCATTTTGACACAATTGTCTTTAATGCCGGCATTGGATTGTTTGCCAATGGGCAAGTCAGAACCATACAAGAAGGAGTAAAACAAGCGACAGATAGTATCTTATCAGGAAAGGCGTTGCAGAAATTAGAAGCAGTCGCTGCGTATAGTGAAAAAACGAGGCAAAGGGCGGTGGCGAAATGACAATTTTAGATAAAATTCTGCAACAGAAGCATCATGAAGTACGGCAGCTGTTGACACAAAAAGCCGTACAACAAGAAAACCGACCATCGCGCCCTTCGCTATTCGACAAGTTACATCAATCGGAGCATTTGCAGGTCATTGCAGAAATGAAACGTGCCTCTCCTTCGAAGGGGTTGATTGCCGAAGGGGCGGATCCTGTTGCACAAGCGATTATGTATGAACAAGCAGGTGTAGCATGCATTTCGGTGCTGACGGATGCTCATTTTTTCAAAGGCTCATTTGACGATTTAGCGGCTGTTGCGGATGCTGTTGCGACTCCACTGTTATGTAAGGATTTCATGATTCACACGGTACAAATTGACAGGGCAAAGAGTGCGGGGGCTTCGGTGATTTTGCTCATTGTTGCGGCACTTACGGATGAAGAATTGTCTGCCCTTTATGCGTATGCAGTGGCAACTGGACTGGAGGTACTGGTAGAAGTACATGACCAGGCAGAGTTGAAACGTGCGCTTGCACTAGATGCCAAGCTGATTGGGGTTAATAATCGGGATCTCCGTACATTTGACGTTGATTTGAAGCGGACAGAAGAGATTGCAGCGCTGTTTCCATTCCACGAAGAGCGCGTCCTCATTAGCGAAAGCGGTATTTGGCAGGCAGATGATGCGTTGCGTGTCTCAAAAGCTGGCTCTAGCGCAGTGCTTGTTGGTGAATCACTGATGCGCAGTGACTCGGTTGCTGAGGCGATTCGATCATTGCAAGTGGCTGCCCAAGGTGTGGTTCGATGACGAAAGTAAAAATTTGTGGGTTGATGGAGCGGGAGCATGTCAAAGCGGCGGTCGATGCCGGAGCAGATGCCATTGGTTTCGTTTTCGCTCCGAGTCGGCGGCGAGTGACGATTGGCGAAGCGCAAGCGTTAGCGCATGATATTCCACCTGGAATTCTAAAAATTGGTGTCTTCGTTGATGCTTCACCTGAAGAAATAGAGGAAACGTATCGGCAAGTGCCGCTCGATGTCATTCAATTTCATGGGGATGAAAGCGCAGAATTTATCAAAAAAATTGGGCTTCCTTCTATTAAAGTTTTATCAGTTCACAGTGATGAAGAAGTGAAACGTGCAACACAATTTGAAGCGGATTATTTTTTGTTTGATACACCTGGAACAGATTTTAAAGGCGGGAGCGGCAAGACGTTCGATTGGGCACTGATGAACAATGTCGGGATACAGGCTGATCGGGTTATTCTTGCAGGTGGATTGAATGTAGAGAATGTTGGGGAAGCGATTCGACGTGTGAAGCCAAATATGGTAGATGTGTCGAGTGGTGTGGAAAAGTTGAGGCGAAAAGATAGCAAATTGATTCGTGAATTTATTCAAGCGGTTAGGGATGAGGAGCGATTGTGATGGTAAAGGAATTGAAGGCAGGTCGGTACGGCAAGTTTGGTGGGCAATTTGTGCCGGAAACATTGATGACAGCGTTGCTGGAGTTAGAGCAGGCGTATGATGAGGCGATTATAGATCCAGCGTTTTTGGATGAAGTGAATCATTACTTAAAGGATTTTGTTGGGCGTGAAACACCGCTGTATTTCGCAGAGAGACTGACGAAGCAGGCGGGCGGCGCAAAGATTTACTTGAAACGGGAAGATTTGAATCATACGGGTGCCCATAAAATCAATAATACAATCGGGCAGGCGTTACTAGCAGTACGCATGGGTAAAAAGAAGATTGTGGCGGAAACGGGAGCTGGGCAGCATGGAGTGGCGACGGCGACGGTTTGCGCATTGTTCGATCTTGAATGTGTCATTTTCATGGGAGCAGAAGATATTCTCAGACAGGAATTGAATGTTTTCCGTATGGAATTGTTGGGTGCGACAGTCGTTTCGGTTGATAAAGGTGGAGGAACGCTCAAGGATGCGGTTAATGAAGCACTGCGTTATTGGGTGGCAAATGTCGAAGATACCCATTACATTTTGGGATCAGCTCTCGGTCCACATCCATTTCCGAAAATTGTGCGTGATTTCCAACGTGTCATTGGTGTAGAAACGAGAAAACAGATTATAGAAAAAGCAGGGCGTCTACCAGATGCAATTGTGGCGTGTATTGGTGGAGGTAGCAATGCGATCGGCATGTTCCATCCGTTTTTAGACGATGAAGAAGTGGCATTGTACGGAGTAGAAGCAGCTGGCAGTGGATTGGCAACAGGCCTTCATGCAGCAGCGATTGCGGATGGTAAAGAAGGTGTTTTGCACGGGGCGTATATGTATGTATTGCAAGATGAGGATGGATTTATACAGGAAGCGCATTCGATTTCCGCGGGACTTGATTACCCAGCTGTTGGTCCAGAGCACTGTCATTTGCATGATATCGGACGTGTGAAGTACACGGCGGTGACGGATGCGGGGGCATTGGAAGGTTTGCAGCTGCTGGCAAAATTAGAAGGTATTATTCCAGCTTTGGAAAGCGCGCATGCTGTGCAGTACGCAGTTGAACTGGCAGGACAAATGAGTGAGGAAGAAATTCTTGTCATTTGTCTATCCGGGCGAGGCGACAAAGACGTTCAAACGGTGCGCGATGCTTTGGGAGGTGGAGTGAAATGACGAAAACGACGCTAACAAATGCTATTCAAGCTTGTGTAGAGCGCGGGGATAAAGCATTTGTCCCATATATTATGGCAGGAGACGGCGGACTGACCGCATTAAAGGAGCAGATTTTATTTCTCCAAGAAGCTGGCGTGACGGCGATTGAACTCGGCATTCCGTTTTCTGATCCAGTGGCGGATGGCCCAGTGATTCAAGAGGCAGGAGAACGGGCACTCAGCTCTGGAGTGACGCTACGCAAGGTGTTGAAAGAGCTGACTTTATTTATCGATGAAGTGAAGGTTCCGTTAGTCATCATGAGTTATTTGAATCCGATTTTAAGTTATGGTATTCGTGAGTTCGTCAAGGATTGTGGCGACAGTGGAGTTCGAGGTCTTATCGTTCCAGACTTGCCGCTTGAGGAAAGTGATTTGTTGCGAGCTGAATTAGCGGGCACTGAAGTTGCACTTATTCAACTCGTATCGTTGACAAGCCCGCCGGAACGGATACAGAAAATTACGGCTGCGGGGGAAGGTTTCATTTACGCGGTAACGGTGAATGGAATTACAGGCGTGCGCGATGGTTTTGGTGATGAACTGCAAGCGCATTTGGAGGGATTAAAGGCGGTAAGTTCAGTTCCGGTGCTCGCTGGATTCGGTATTTCTACGCCTGAACAGGTTCAATCGATTGGTGCTTTTGCAGATGGTGTGATTGTAGGAAGTGCCATTGTCGATGCATTTCACCGTGGCGATTTAAGGGCAGTGGCAGCATTGGTGAAGGCAGCAGAGAAAGAAGTTTATAGTTGAAAAAGCGCCTCTCCGTGTGTGGAGAGGCGTTCCTTATCCAAAGTGGCTTAAGCGTATTCGGGTTTGGGCGCGGCGTGGCCCAGTTTCCATTTTAATCTTCAAGCATAGCTTCAGACATTCTTTTCCTTGCAATCCAGCTCGATCCGAACTCGATTAGTGGTTTCATCGGCATGATTTTACAAGTGGCTTGTCCTAGTAAACCGTTAATGCCTATCTCGGGATTTATCACTTCAAATGCCCTAACGAGTTCTGGGAACATGTCAGAGTCAAGGTATGCCATTTCGTAAGTTGCCCAAATACGTTCGCCATTTCGTAACATAGCTGCACCATCTGAAGAAGTTGTGAGTCCTGGTGCAAGATACTCGGCTAGATGAAGGGCTGTGCAAGTATCATAATCGACGCCAATCATCACAATTTTTACATCTGCCCCCAACATTTTTCCGAGTGGCGAAGTCATGCCGAACGAATCATGTAAGGAATGAACGGTCATCCAATCCTCTGCATGCTGGCCCCATGCTATAAAGGAATGTGCAGGGTGCGGGCTTCGAATGACTGCTGGGTGACGGTGGAAGCATTCTGCAATTTTCCCCATTCCTCGAAGAGGCGTAAGATTTGGATCATAGGCAGGAATAGACTGACGAATGGACTCATGCCATTCTTCGGGTACAGGAGGAAGTTTCCAGTAAGATGGCTCTGAATTATCGGCAGATTGTGCTGGCATAACAATTGTCCCGTTGTGCGTAACTGTTTCCATTAGGGCTTCGACGACAGCTTGTGCACCTCCCGCAATCCACCCCATCGATTTGAGGGATGAATGAACAATGATGTTGTCACCTGCATTAATTCCAAGTGTATGAAGCTGCTGGTGTAACGTATTTTTAGATTGGAATGTATGTGTACGCTGAATAGTTTTAAATTCGCTCATTATGAATCACCCAATTCTTTAAAGTATGTGTAGCATAGCAATTGTTACTAGATTCGACAAGTCAAGATTCAATTACGCTCGCTTAATTAACTCCCTTCAAAATTTGTGGCATTCGCCGGAGGCTCAACTTGAAACTTTTCCCCTTGTGAATCGTACATATAGAAAAGGGGTGGGTCGGATTGGATACGCATGTCATTAGGCAGGAAGTCGAAACGACATATGACAAAGTGAAATCATTAGCGGGTTGGGCAGTGGACAAGGCCGTCGTACTGACAATTACATCGTACTATGTCACGTCCGAGCGCGAGTTTGATGCAGTCAGTTTGAATCAAGCGATGGATGCGCTAAAAAGTAGGACGGGCTGGCTTTCTCCGTTGCGTGGCAATCTTCTTCCTATGATGGCCGCATTTCTCAATCAGCCTGGAACTGTGATAGAAGAAGAAGTAGATCGTTTATTTGCGAAGCAGCAGGTCCTAAAGGGAGTTGGCTTCCGCAATACAATCCATTCATATTTGGCTGCGCTCCTGATGACAAACGACCAAGCTCTATATGAAACTGAGGCACGTCAGGCGAAGAAGCTATATGATGCCATGAAAAAACAACATTTCTTTCTAACGTCTGATGACGATTATGCATACGCAGTATTGCTTGGAAAAAGAGGGGCTAATCCAGTTGAGCATGCTAAGTCTATGCGTACATACTACGATGCGCTACGTACGGAAGGCTTTCGTTCGGGCAATGAATTGCAATGGTTATCACAGGTTATGACATATGTACAAATTGAATTCGATTCACATCTTGTATCTAGGGCAACGGAAGTTCTTGCTCATTTCAAGCGAGATACAAAAGTGCGTCCTGTCCATTATCCGATGATTGGTTTTCTGACTGTTTTTGGAGTTGCAGATGGAGAATTGAAGAATATTGTCGAATTGACGCATATTTTGGAGGCATCTAAGCCTTTTAGATGGAATCGCGAGATGGCTTTGTCCATTGGCATTGGGTATAGTATGCATGAATTAACGGAAAATGTAGATGAAGCAACAATTAGTCTTGCAACGTCTGTGGAATTGATATTACAAGCGCAACAAGCCGTGATGGCTGCAACAATGGCTGCATCTTCCGCAACAAATTCAACCGACAACTAATGAGTTGTAATGGTTGAAGTATGGAATAGACAAACGGATTCCTTTTCAAGTTGAGAAGGAATCTTTTTTGCGTTCTGAAAGAAAAATAAAATCTATTTTATTGAAACTATTTCGGATTCGAAAACGCTTTCACCGCAACGTTTGTAACCTATTTGTCATATATGAAACATTCTAGGAATTTAGTATTCTGGAAAAATAGTATTGTCATCCGTTAAATTGTATAGTATATTGGGGCAAGTGATTTAGTCAGAAAATTTGATATTAACAGTTTCGGATTTTACGTAATGTAAGGGGGGAAGTTGCCTTGGGAAAATCAGTATTGGAAATTGAAAATCTCCGTACATCATTTCGTATAAAAGATAACTACTTCGCCGCTGTAGATGGTGTTTCCTTAACCATTTATGAAAATGAGGTTGTGGCAATTGTAGGTGAGTCAGGTTGTGGGAAAAGTGCTTTTGCCCATTCCATCATGGGGCTACATGATTTAAAAAGAACAAAGCTTGAGGGGAAAATAAACTTCAAGGATCAGAATCTATTGAACTTGTCGGTAGCTGGATTGAATAAAGTGCGTGGTAAAGACATCGGTATGATATTCCAAGACCCTATGACTGCGCTCAATCCACTGGCAACCATTGGTAAACAGATTGAAGAACCAATGAACTATCATATGAAAATATCGGCAGCTGAAAAGAAGAAGCGGACACTAGAACTTCTTCGGCGTGTTGGTATTAAAAACGAGCAACGCGTCTACGGTCAATACCCGCATGAACTTTCTGGTGGAATGAGACAGCGTGTTGTCATCGCAATTGCACTGGCATGCGATCCAGTTTTACTTCTTGCGGATGAGCCAACGACTGCCTTAGACGTAACGATTCAAGCACAAATTATGGATCTTATGAAAGAGCTACAAAGTGAAATCAAATCAGGGATTATTCTCATTACGCATGACCTTGGTGTTGTAGCTGAAATGGCTGACCGTGTCGCGGTAATGTATGCAGGGGAGTTAGTAGAAATTGCGCCAGTTCGCGAAATTTTTGCCAATCCACTTCATCCTTACACACGTTCATTATTGAATTCATTGCCGTCAAGCATGGGCGAAAAAGAAAAATTACACGTCATCGAAGGGATTGTTCCTTCCATTCAGAATTTGGATCGTGTAGGCTGCAGGTTTGCGCCTCGAGTTGAGTGGGTCCCAGAGGAAGAACATGAAGCGAACCCACAATTGCATGAAGTACAGCCAGGTCATTTTGTTCGCTGTACATGCTATAAAAACTTCAGTTTCCCTGAGGAGAAGAAAGTAGGAGAAGAGAATTATGTCACTACTTAAAATAAATAATTTGAAAATTCATTATCCTATCCGCGGAGGTTTTTTCCGCCAAGTTGTCGATCATGTAAAAGCAGTAGATGGTGTCAATTTTGAATTGCAGGCGGGCGAAACTTACGGACTTGTCGGCGAATCTGGCTGTGGAAAAACAACAACTGGTCGAGCGATTATTGGGTTGAACCAAGTAACGTCTGGGGAAATTCTATTTGACGGCAAAGATTTAGCGAAACAAAGTCGGGCAGAGCGTCGCAATAGCGTGAAAGATATCCAAATGATATTTCAGGATCCTTACTCGTCATTGAATGTTCGGAAAAACGTCTTGAATATTATTGCAGAACCGTTGCGTAACTTTGAGCGGATGTCTCCGGACGAGGAATTGAAAAAAGTTCAGGCGCTTGTTGAACGAGTTGGTTTGAATCCAGAGTCAATTTACAAGTATCCGCATCAGTTTTCCGGTGGTCAAAGACAGCGGATTGGAATTGCACGTGCCCTTACATTAAATCCTAAATTGATTATTGCAGATGAGCCTGTATCCGCACTGGACGTTTCTGTTCAAGCGCAGGTGTTGAACTTTATGCAGGATATTCAAAAGGAATTTAACTTAACTTATTTGTTCATTTCACATGATTTAGGCATTATCCAGCATATGTGTGACCGCATCGGTATCATGTATAAAGGTCGTTTCGTCGAAGAAGGAACAGCGGCTGATGTCTATAAAAATCCGCAGCATTTGTATACGAAAAGGCTGATTGCAGCTATCCCTGAAATGGATCCGGAAAAACGTTTTGAGAAGACGTATCTCCGCCAAGCCATTAACGAAGAGTATCGCACAGACTATAACAGTTATTTCGATAAAGATGGGCGGATGTTTGATCTGAAAAGGGTCTCTGCTACGCATTCCGTCGCATTGCAGTAAAGGAGAATTGTGAAAAATGCTGACATTTATCTTAAGAAGAACATTGATCATGATTCCACAACTACTCCTTCTCAGTTTGATAATCTTTATGCTTGCAAAAGCTATGCCTGGGGATGCGGTTACGACTTCGTTCATGAGTAATCCGAATGTGACAGCGGAACAGATGGAGAAAGCCCGGGAGAAATTGGGATTGAATGATCCATGGTATGTCCAATATGGGAAGTGGGTTGGGAAAGCTGTACAAGGTGACTTTGGTATGTCTTATGTGCATAAGCAACCTGTAACAAAGCTACTTGCCGGCCGGGTTTCCAATACGTTGCTGCTTTCATTTTTCATCTTGCTAGTCTCATATATCATTGCCATTCCTCTTGGGATTATTGCAGGTAGATGGACGGATTCTTGGGCGGATAAAATGATTGTCACCTATAACTATTTTTCATTTGCTACACCGACATTCGTTTTTGCATTATTAATGTTGTTTGGGTTCAGCTTCATCCTAGGCTGGTTCCCGATTGGCGGAAGTGTAGATATCCGAATTGAGGTAGGAACTTGGGATTATATTGTCAGCAAGGCGAGGCATTTATTCTTACCAGTGATGACGGGAGCAATTTTATCTACGTATGCAACCATTCAATACTTACGGAATGACATTATCGATACAAAGTTAAAGGATTTCGTTAAAACAGCCCGTGCAAAAGGGGTACCAGAAGGAAAAGTCTATACGCGACATATTTTACGTAACTCGATGTTGCCAATTGCGGCATTCCTTGGTTATGAAATTACTGGTCTTATCGCTGGATCGGTATTTATAGAGTGGATTTTCAGCTATCCCGGACTCGGAAAACTTTTCATAGAATCATTGGGTGGACGTGACTTTACGGTTGTTACAGCGCTTGTCATGATTTCAGGTACAGCCGCTATTGTTGGAACGATGCTGTCTGACATTATTTTAAGTATTGTCGATCCACGTATCCGAATTGATTGATGAAAATGAAAGAAGAGGAGGGGAAATAAGTGGTAGTTTTAAATAAAAAAGAACTGTTAGCGAAAGAAAGACTCAATAATCCATCGTTTATAAAAACCATTTGGCGTGAAATAAAAAACGACAAAATGGCACTTGGGTCACTGATCTTATTGATGCTGATTTTATTGGTTGCTTATAGTTCTCCGCTTTTTGTCGATCAGACACAGTTGAACCGTGTAAACTTTTTCAATAACTGGAAACCACCTTCCGCGACTAACTGGCTTGGAACGGATGATGGTGGACGTGATGTATTTGGACAGCTATTACTGGGGACGCGAAATTCCTTTACAATTGGGGTTTCCGTTACGTTGATTGCTGGGGTGATGGGATTGACATATGGTCTCATATCTGGGTTTTACGGCGGATTGGTTGACAATATTATGATGCGTATCGTCGACTTTCTAATGGTGTTGCCGGCATTAATGTTTATCATTGTTTTCGTTGTTATTGTTCCACAATATAATGTGTTTAGTTTTATTTTAATCATGAGCTCTTTTGCTTGGTTTGGAAAAGCGAGGCTAATTCGTTCCAAAGGATTGGCTGAAAGGGAGCTAGATTATATCAATGCTTCCAAGACATTGGGGACACCGAGTTGGAAAATTATGTTTTTCGAAATGTTTCCCAACTTAAGTTCTCTTGTTATTGTAAATATGACACTTACACTTGCCGGCAATATCGGTTTGGAGACAGGCCTTACTTTCTTAGGTTTCGGTCTGCCCGCTGGTACGCCATCTCTAGGAACGTTAATCGCTTTTGCGAGAAATCCGGATATTATGCAAAATAAGTGGTGGGTTTGGTTACCTGCAGCATTGCTAATTTTAGTAATGATGCTGTGTATAAATTATGTTGGACAAGCGATTAAACGCGCGTCTGACGCAAGACAAAGATTAGCCTAAAAAATAGGGGAGGTAGTACAATTGGCAAAGAAGCAACTGATGTTACTCGTTGGTCTAATGCTTGCTCTCAGCGTATTTTTAGCTGCGTGTTCAGGTAAAGAAAATGCTGGTGATGAAAAGACAGAACCGGTAAAAGAAGAAGAGAAAAAACCAGCTGAAGAAGAAACAAAAGAGGATCCAGTAGATCCAAATGCAGCACCGGTATTCCCACTTGATGTGAGTAATACTGGAACACCAATCGAAGACGGGGAACTAACATACGGCCTTGTGGCTGATGCTCCATTCGAGGGTACTTTGAGTTACGCGTTCTACTCTGGTGCACCGGATGCGGAAGTACTTGATTTCTTTGATGAATCACTTCTAGGTGCCGATGGCGATTATTTGATCACAAATGACGGTGCGGCAACATATGAATTATCTGAAGACAACAAAACAATTACGCTTAAAATTGGTGATAATGTTAACTGGCATGATGGTGAGCCTGTAAAATCAACGGACCTTCTGTACACATATGAGTTATTAGGTCACCCTGAATATGTTGGGGATCGTTATGACTTTATGATTGAAAATGTTGAAGGTATGCCTGCTTATAATAAAGGCGAAACGAAAGAAATTTCTGGTATTAAAATTATTAGTGATAAAGAAATGTCGTTCACATTTACAGAAGCTTCACCATCTATTATGTCTGGATTTGTGTCAAACGCTACTCCAAGACATCATGTTGGAGATGTAATGACTGGCGAAGTGACATTAGAAGACATTATGGCATCTGATAAAATCCGTGTAAATCCAATTGGTTTCGGACCGTATAAAGTTGCAAAAATCGTTCCGGGAGAGTCTGTTCTTTATGAGCGTAACGAAGACTACTGGCAAGGGAAACCTGGTCTTAAAACTGTTGTTTTAAAAGTAGTTAGCTCTGCAACTGTGCTTGAAGCACTTAAAAAAGGTGAAATTGACTATGCAAGTGTTCCAGTCGACCAGTACCTAGTCGCAAAAGATATCGAAAATACTGAACTACTTGCAAAAGTAGACCTTGCATACACATACATCGGCTTCAACCTAGGTACGTGGGATGCAGACAAGAAAGAAAACATTATGGATCCAAGCAAAAAAATGTCTAACAAACTTGTGCGTCAAGCAATGTGGCATGCAATGGATAACGACACAATCGGTAAAGAACTTTACCACGGTCTTCGTTTCCCAGCTACGACTTTGATCATCCCTGTATTCGCAGGCTTCCATGATGCAAGTAATCCAGGACGTGGCTATGACCCTGAAAAGGCTAAAGCACTTCTTGATGAAGCTGGTTACGTTGATACAAATGGCGATGGTTTCCGTGAAAATGACAAAGGTGAAGAATTCGTTCTAACATTCGCTTCGATGTCAGGCGGAGAAACAGCTGAACCAATTGCACAGTTCTATATGCAAAACTGGGCTGATGTAGGTATTAAAGTTGAACTCTTAGACGGACGTCTACATGACTTCAACGCATTTTACGATATGTTAAAAGCAAGTGATCCAAGAATTGATATTTACCAAGGCGCATGGGGAACTGGTTCAGATCCAGATCCATCAGGCCTATATGGAAGAACTGCTTCATTTAACTACCCGCACTACGTTAGCGACAAGAACGACGAACTGCTAGCAGCTGGAACATCTGAAAAAGCGTTTGATGCTGCATACCGTAAAGATATCTACAATCAATGGCAGGCGCTAATGGTTGAAGACGTACCGGTTGCACCAACTGTTTACCGTTATAAGCTAGCAGCTGCTAACAAACGTGTTGTTAATCTCTCAATCGACCCAGGATCAGATAATTATTCTCGCTGGAAATGGGCAGTAACTGAATAATTTTGATTGTTGAGCTTGCTCAACGATTACATGAAAAATCGTCATCCGGGTAACTGGGTGGCGTTTTTTTTTGCTCTGGAAATAATATTGTAATATTCCTAAAAGTTTGATAGTATTAGTTAAATTGGTGAATCATTCTGTTTACTTTTAGATAAAGTAATTTCAAGGGGGATTTTTGGATGAAAATCTATGTGTCTATTGATATGGAAGGCATTACGGGATTGCCGGATTATACGTTTGTTGATTCGACTAGGCATAATTACGAACGTGCACGGCGTATTATGACGGAGGAAGCGAACGCAATTATTTGGTCGGCATTTGAACAGGGAGCGGAGCGAGTGTTAGTCAATGATAGTCATTCCAAAATGAATAATCTTCTCGTGGAAGATATCCATCCAGATGCGGACCTCATAACGGGAGATTTGAAACCGCTTTCAATGGTGCAATCGATTGATGAATCTTTTGCGGGGGCTATTTTTGTAGGCTACCATGCACGCGCGGGACAACCGGGTGTCATGAGTCATTCGATGACGTGGGGCGTGCGGAATATGTATATCAATGATGTTGTCATTGGTGAACTCGGTTTCAATGCCTATGTTGCTGGACATTTCGGTGTGCCGGTTATTATGGTTGCTGGCGATGATGGAGCTTGCCGAGAAGCGGAAGCCCTTATTCCAGGTATCGTGACAGCAGCTGTGAAGCAATCGATTTCTCGTTCGGCAGTACAAACGCTGCATCCGAAAAAAGCGCATGCATTATTGGAAGACAAGACGGCTGAAGCCATTGCCAAGCGCCAATCGATTCAACCGCTTGTGCCGCCAGAAAATCCGGTATTGCGTATTGAATTTACCAATTACGGACAGGCCGAATGGGCTGCCCTGATGCCGGGCTGTGAAATTGAGCCAGGAACGACGACGGTGAAATTCGAAGCGAAAGACATTATTGAAGCCTACCGAGCAATGCTCGTTATGGTGGAGTTGGCCATGCAGACAAAGTTTTGCTAAGGGGGATAAGGCGTGTTAGTTTACATCGTTAAACGATTTTTTATGATGATTGCAACAATTCTTATCATCGCGACAATGACCTTTTTCCTTATGCATACAATACCTGGATCACCGTTTGATGAAGAGCGGACGTCGAACCCGACTATCCAAGCGAATCTTGAAAAGTTTTACAAGCTAGATCAACCCATAGCTGTACAATATGTCTATTATTTGAAGTCCATTGTGACCTTCGATTTTGGGCCTTCCATTAAAAAACCGAATGAATCGGTGAATACCCTGCTAGCGAGAGGGTTCCCGATTTCATTTGAACTAGGAATGGTAACAATTCTCGTGGCGGTCGTGTCTGGCATTATTTTGGGTACGTTCGCTGCGCTACGACATAACGGAATCATTGACTATATGGCGATGACGTTTGCGGTTGTTGGTATTTCGGTACCAAACTTTGTGCTCGCAACGCTGCTCATCCAACAGTTTGCCGTCACATGGCCGCTCTTTCCACCTGCAACGTGGAGCAGTCCGCTCCATATGGTATTGCCAACATTGGCACTAGCCACAGGCCCGACGGCTATCATTGCGCGGCTGACACGGGCAAGCATGCTGGAGGTGTTGACGCAAGATTATATGAAGATGGCGCGGGCAAAAGGGTTGACACCATTCCGTATTGTCGTGCGCCATGCACTGCGTAATGCGCTGATGCCGGTTGTCACGATAATGGGAACGATGCTGGCCGGGATTTTGACGGGAACGTTCGTTATTGAGAAAATTTTTGCCATTCCAGGCATGGGGAAATATTTTGTTGAAAGCATAAATAACCGAGATTATCCCGTCATTATGGGCTCGACAGTCTTTTATAGCGCGTTTCTTGTGTTCATGCTGTTCCTCGTCGACATTGTCTATGGCTTCCTAGACCCGCGCATTAAATTGCACAGGAAGGAAGGGGATGTGTGATGGTTCAGAATGATCCGCGGATAACGGTTCCGGATGACTGGTTTAAGCCCAAGAAAAAGGATTCAGACAAAGCGGAATCCGTTGTTAGGCCTTCGCTATCGTATTGGAAAGATGCTTGGCGACGCTTGCGAAAAAACAAATTGGCCATGTCAGGACTTATTTTCCTTATTGTATTAACGTTGTGTGCCATATTCGGACCGATATTGTCACCTCATTCTGTAACGGGAACGGATTATCCAAATCAGAATCTAGCACCATCGACTGAACATTGGTTTGGAACGGATGAGGCAGGGCGTGATGTCTTTACCCGTACATGGTATGGTGCGCGTATTTCATTGTTCGTAGGTGTTATGGCAGCGCTAATTGATTTCTTTATCGGTATCATTTATGGCGGAATAAGCGGCTATAAAGGTGGTCGGACGGATACGCTCATGATGCGTGTTATTGAAATTTTATACGGGCTGCCGCATCTTCTTGTTGTGATTTTGCTAATGGTTGTGATGGGGCAAAGTTTAACGACGATTATTCTGGCATTGACCATCACGGGATGGGTCGGAATGGCCCGAATTGTTAGGGGACAGGTTCTCCAAATCAAAAATTATGAATTTGTCACTGCATCGAAATCATTTGGTGCAAAGACGCCAAGAATTATTCGGAAAAATTTACTGCCGAATACGATGGGTCCAATTATTGTCCAGATGACATTGACTGTGCCAAGCGCGATATTTGCAGAGGCGTTCCTGAGCTTCTTAGGGCTCGGTATTCAAACGCCATTTGCAAGTTGGGGAGTGATGGCGAATGATGCATTGCCGGTCATCTTATCAGGGTATTGGTGGCGCTTGTTCTTCCCAGCGTTTTTCATTTCAATGACGATGTTTGCATTTAACGTTCTTGGTGACGGTATGCAAGATGCACTCGATCCGAAACTAAGGGGGTGATGGCTTTTGAATGAACATCAACTGGTCAATGCACAAGCACTCGTCCGCAATCGGCAGGAAGATGTCTTGCTGGCTGAACGGCAAGGCGATGCGGATAAACAGCATGGTAAGAAACGACAACGGAAAGTAGTTTCAACTGAAGTAGTGTTAACCGTAGAGGATTTACATGTGTCATTTAAAACTTTTGGTGGGGAAGTCCAAGCATTACGCGGAGTGTCGTTTGAACTGTACAAAGGGGAGACACTCGCGATAGTAGGGGAATCAGGGTGTGGGAAAAGTGTCACAGCAAACACAATCATGGGGTTAATTCCACAGCCACCTGGAAAAATAAAAAACGGCAAAGTGTTGTTTAAAGGAAAAGATTTAACGAAACTGAGTAAAGCGCAGTTACGGAAAGTACAAGGCGTCGATATATCGATGATTTTTCAAGATCCAATGACTGCTTTGAATCCTACCTTACAAATCGGTGAGCAGTTGACCGAAGGATTTCGGACACATCATAAAGTGAGCAAAGTGGATGCTCGGAAGAAAGCGATTGAGATGTTGGAATTGGTTGGTATTCCGAATCCGGAAGAGCGATTGAAACAATTCCCGCATCAGTTTTCAGGGGGAATGCGGCAACGAATTGTCATAGCAATTGCGCTAATCTGTGAACCAGAGCTGCTAATTGCGGATGAACCGACGACTGCTCTGGACGTGACCATTCAGGCACAAATTCTAGAGTTGTTTGAGGAAATCCAAGAGAAGACGGGTGTGTCAATTATTCTGATTACGCATGATTTAGGTGTTGTGGCTAAAATAGCAGACCGAATCGCGGTCATGTATGCAGGCAAAGTGATTGAGATTGGCGATAAGCGTGAAATCTTTTATACGCCGCAGCATCCGTATACGAAAGGGTTGCTCAATTCGGTACCACGCCTCGATTTGAAGGAAGAGGAGCTGCAACCTATAGAGGGGACGCCCCCGGATTTATTTGCACCCCCGGAAGGTTGCCCGTTTACTGCAAGATGTCCATTTGCGATGGATGTTTGCGACCGTGTGTATCCGGCAACGACACAATTGTCACAGGACCATGCAGTTGATTGCTGGCTGCAAGATGAGCGCGCAAAACTTGTTTTCGTCTAAAACTTACAGGTAACACGCACGTAAGTGCTTCCATAGTCATTACAAACTGAGGGGGATTTTGCATGAAGAAGTGGTTGACGTTTGTCATTGTAGCAATGCTTACACTTGTATTGGCGGCCTGTACAGCAACGAAAGATGCCGGGAAGGAACCGGTAAAGGATGACATAAAAAAAGACGAGGGAACAGAGGAAGGGACGAAAGAAGAGCCATTGGCTGCGGAGAAAATCCTTTATTTGAACAACGGCGAGGAACCGACGTCGTTTGATCCATCTATTGGGTTTAACGCTGTTTCGTGGAGTGCGTTGAATAACTTGATGGAAGGTTTGACGCGCCTGTCGAAGGATCATTTGGCAGTCGAGGCGACGGCTGAGAAAATCGATGTTTCTGAAGACGGTTTAACATACACATTTACAATTCGTGAAAATGCGAAATGGTCGAATGGAGACCCTGTCGTAGCGGGAGATTTCGTCTTTGCATGGCGTCATATGCTTAATCCCGAAACGGCTTCACCTGCGGCTTTCCTAGCTTATTTCATCGAGGGAGCAGAAGCTTATAATAACGGAGAGGGTGCAGTTGAAGATATTGCCATCAAGGCGCCGGATGAGCGGACGTTTGTTGTAAAATTGACGTCACCGAATGAGGCGTTCTTGAATATTATTACAAATCCAAGCTTTTTCCCTATCAATGAAAAGGTGGCAACTGCTGATCCGAAATGGTATACAGAAGCAGCAACATTTGTTGGCAATGGTCCATTCAATCTAGCGGCATGGAGTCATGATGTCAGCTTTGAATTTGAAAAGAACGCAAACTATTGGGATGCAGATGCTGTGAAATTAGATAAAGTACATTGGGCGATGGTCAATGATCCGACGACAGAATATCAGATGTATCAATCGGGTGAGTTGGATGAGTCGGGCGTACCGGCAGAACTGGCGGAACAGTTGAAAGACAGCGCTGAACTGCACATCGATGACCAAGCAGGATTGTACTTCTACCGATTCAATACGTCTATGGAACCTTTCACAAATACCAAGATTAGGAGAGCATTCGGACTTGCGGTGAATCGACAAGAAATCGTCGACTATGTCACGAAAAATGGTGAGAAACCAGCAAATGGCTTTGTCACTTATGGCTTCATCGGTCCGGATGGCAAAGAGTTCCGAGAGTCGGTTGGTAAGCTAGTTGAGTTCAATGCGGAAGAAGCGAAAAAGCTTCTTGAGGAAGGGATGAAAGAGGAAGGTTATACGGAATTGCCGAAAGTGGTATTGACGTATTCCACAAGCCCAAACCATCAAAATATTGCGGTAGCATTACAAGCGAAATTTAAAGAAGTGCTCGGGGTTGATGTAGAATTGCAAAACGTTGAAAGTGCAGTTTTTGCATCTGAACAAAAAGAATTTAAATACCAATTGTCTCGTTCATCCTTCTTGCATGACTATGCAGATCCAGTCAATGCACTGGAAAGTTTCATCACGGGCTCGTCTATGAATCGGACGACATGGTCGAATGCAGACTATGATAAACTGATTACGGACATTAAAAACGAGACGGATACCAATAAACGTTGGGAATTGCTGAAACAGGCAGACCAGCTGTTGATGGCAGAAATGCCTGTCTTCCCAGTTTATTTTTACAACCAGACAACACTTGAAAAGCCGAATGTTTCTGGAATTTTACGTCATCCAGTCGGTTATCTAGATTTGAAGTATACAGATAAGAACTAAGTGACAGTCGCGGCGTCCGTTGTGGCGCCGCGATTTTTGAATGGATGCCAAGGCGTAGTTTTAACTTCAACTCTAGTGTTCTGATTGTGAATCCATAGTTATAATTGCAAGCCGGACAACGAAGAGTTCGGTTTGTATAATTTCTGTGCCTTTTACAGAAATTATACAATGAATGCCAAGATGTAATTTTAATTGCAACTCTGGGATTCTAATTGTAACTTTGCAGTTTTAATTGCAACTCCATAATTTTCGCAAAATGAAAACAAGAAAAGGAAGGAAGACATCATGAAAACTCGACCACAGCGTTTACAAAAAGGGGATACGATTGGCATTATTGCGCCATCGAGTCCACCGAATCAGGAAAGTTTGGAGCGGGCGCTCGCGTTTTTGGAGCAACTTGGCTTGAAATGGCGGTTTGGAAAAAGTCTCAAAAATATTCATGGTTATCTTGCGGGAACGGATGAACAACGATTGAACGACTTGCATGACATGTTCACGGATCCGGCGATTAAAGGAATTATTTGTGCGGGCGGAGGCTTCGGGTCGGCGCGTTATACGGATAAGATTGATCTCCAACTGATGCAGGAAAACCCGAAAATCTTTTGGGGATTCAGTGATATTACGTTTTTGCATACAGCGATGGGCTTGTATTCAAACCTTGTGACGTTCCATGGCCCGATGCTGGCATCCTGCGTTGGAAAAGAGTCTTTCCACGAACTGTCTGCAAAAATGTTCCAACAGTTGTTTGAACCAATGGAGCTTCATTATACGGAAGCGATTGCACCTCTTGAAACGGTGACGGGCGGGGTGGTACAGGGCGAACTGGTTGGCGGGAATTTGTCTTTATTGGCAAGTGGAATTGGTACGAAATTTGAAGTAGATACAAAGGGGAAGCTGTTATTTATCGAAGATGTTGGTGAGGAGCCTTATCGTGTCGATGGGTTGCTCAATCAGCTGCGAATGGCTGGAAAATTGGATGATGCAGCAGGTATCGTTGTTGGTGATTTCTCAGATGCGGTGCCGAAGAAAAGGGAAGTGTCGCTTACACTCGATGAAGTGTTCGACCATTACTTAGGAAGACTCGGTAAACCTGTTGTAAAAGGCTTCAAAATTGGTCATTGCCAGCCGCATTTTGCGATACCACTAGGTGTTGGGGCGAAGCTTGACGCGGACAATCGGACATTGACGATTTTACCAGGAGTGGAATAAAGTGAAACTTCAATAAGTGGGGGGCCTAATCCCCTACTGATTGTTAGTTGAACCAATCGGGCATTTACGGGCAGTTAATGCGGGATGAAAGGGGAATAACGCATGCTAATCCGTTCCATTGAAACAGTTCCGGTAGCAGTGCCGCTGACGAAGCCTTTCAAGACGGCACTTCGGACAGTTCATACAGCTTATGCTGTTTACGTAAAGATCACGTGCGACGATGGACGTGTAGGTTGGGGCGAGGCGCCACCAACGCATGTCATTACAGGTGATTCGATGGGTAGCATTACATATGCTATCGAAGAAGTGATTGCACCGCAGTTAATTGGGCTTAATATTCGGCAACGTGAAGTAATTTTTCATGTGCTGAAACGGTCGATTGTTCGTAATACAAGTGCAAAAGCAGCGGTTGACATGGCGATCTATGATTTACTTGGTCAATTGGCAGGCATGCCATTGGTTCAATTGCTAGGTGGCTGTCGGCAGACTATCGAAACGGATTTTACAGTCAGTGTGAATAGTGCTGCGGAAATGGCGGATGACGCGGAGCGTTGTGTGGCGGATGGTTTCAATGTCTTGAAAGTGAAAGTTGGGATTGGGGACATCAGTGAAGACACCATGCGTATTCAAGCCATACGCGAACGTGTTGGAAATGCTCCCAAAATACGACTTGATGCCAACCAAGGATGGCAGGCGAAAGAAGCGGTCCGGGCCATACGATTAATGGAAGATGCAGGTCTCGATATTGAATTGATCGAGCAGCCGGTGCGTGCTGATGATATAGAGGGTTTGAAATATGTAACGGACAACACGCTGACGCCGATTATGGCCGATGAAAGTGTCTTTTCGGCAAAGGATGCATTGCGGGTTCTGCAGTTGCGCGCGGCAGATTTGCTGAATATCAAGCTGATGAAATCAGGGGGCATTCACGAAGCGTTGTCTATTAATGCGCTGGCACAATCGTATGGTGTGGAGTGCATGGTTGGCAGTATGATCGAGACAAAACTCGGCATTACGGCGGCCGCTCATTTTGCAGCAAGTCAGCCGAATATTACCCGCTTTGATTTCGATGCGCCGCTGATGTTAGCGAAAGATATTGTCGCGGGGGGCATTGTATACGAAGGAAGGATGATTCATCTTCCCGAAGCATCGGGTCTTGGCATTGATAGCGCTGGAATGGAGCTTATCGGAAAGGATGGTGGAGGCGGTGAACATGTGGTATTGTGCGGTCCCGGTAGCGACAGTGTGGACGTCACCCGAATCTGTTAGGGACGTCGATCAAGATGGCATAAAGAATCCTGTTCAGTTAACAAAGTGGTTGGAGCAGTTGCCGTTTGCAGTGCGTCTCGATCTGTGTGACGGCAATCGCGTGCAAACGCAGTTGTTGTATGGCGAGCCGGTTATTATCGAGGAAATCCAAGGCGATTGGGCGAAGATCATTGCTGTTTGGCAACCATCTAAAAAAGATGAGCGCGGTTATCCGGGATGGGTACCACTTGTGCAGTTGAAGGAAGCGAAACCCATTCACGCGCAAGGGTTTGCCAAGGTGACTGCTGGGAAAGCGCAACTTTGGCAAATGGATGGCTCACCTTCCATCGTTATTCCATTTAATGCGATGTTGCCATATACAGGTGAGTTGGGCGACTATGTACGTGTGTGTACGCCGGACGGGGAAGCGAAGTTGTTGATGCGAGATGTGGAAACAGCTCCATCGATTCATCTGTTTGATAAAAAGCCTGCTTCGGAAGCTGTCACTAAAGGTCTTGCTTTTTTGGATTTACCATATTTTTGGGGTGGGATGTCTTCGTACGGCTATGATTGTTCCGGTTTCACTTATAGTATGTTGAAAGCGTGTGGCTATACGATTCCGCGGGATGCCGATGATCAGGCTCGAGGTGGCGAGGGAATTCCGGTTTATAATCCAACACGTTGGAAAAAAGGAGATCTTCTTTTTTTCGCCAATGATCAAGGGAAGGGTAATGTCCGACATGTTGGGTTTTATTATGGGGATGGATTACTTCTTCATTCGCCATCTACGGGTAAATCAATTGAGTTGTTGAAACTTGAGGGATCCGGCTTGAAGAGTGAATTGTGCGCTGTTCGGCGTTACGGGATGGCAGAGGGGGAAAGGGTATGACGCAACCGGTTTTATTGTCAGTGAAAGATTTGAAGCGTTATTTTGACGTTGGCCGTGGAGAGCAGTTGAAAGCGGTTGATGGCATTAGTTTTGATATATACAAAGGGGAGACGTTTGGGCTGGTCGGTGAGTCGGGGTGTGGCAAATCGACAGCGGGGCGAACGATTCTCGGGCTGTATAATAAAACAGACGGGGAAGTGCTGTTTGCTGGTCAAAGTGTTCATGATATGACAAGTAGGGAACGGCAACGATTTCTGAAAAAGATGCAGATGATTTTCCAAGATCCGTATGCATCGTTAAATCCGCGTTCCACCGTATTTGAAATTATTGCGGAGCCGATGGAAGTGCATAGTTTGTATAAGACGAAAGAGGAAATGCGCAACCGTGTCCATGAATTATTGGAAGATGTCGGGTTGAACCGTGATCATGCGAATCGCTATCCGCATGAGTTTTCTGGTGGGCAACGTCAGCGTATCGGGATTGCCCGTTCACTGGCGCTGGATCCAGAATTCATTATCGCGGATGAACCGATTTCGGCGCTCGATGTGTCTGTGCAAGCACAAGTGGTCAAGTTGTTGCAGCGGTTACAGCGAGAAAAAGGGTTGACGTATTTATTCATCGCCCATGATTTGTCGATGGTGAAATACATTTCTGATCGAATTGGCGTCATGTATCTTGGGCATATGGTAGAGCTGACGACGAGTGCACAGCTCTATGATAAACCGCTTCATCCGTATACGGAGGCGTTGCTGTCGGCCATTCCGATTCCAGATCCCGACATTGAAGAAGCGCGCGAACGTATTTTGTTGCAAGGTGAGTTGCCGAGCCCTATCCATCCGCCTTCCGGATGCGTGTTCCGAACACGTTGCCCGCACGCGATGCAGGTTTGTGCACAATTGAAGCCGCAATGGCTTGAGCAAGAGAAAGATCATTATGTCGCCTGCCATTTACATGATAAACAAGTGATGGCGCGCCAAGATACCATTGCAGTACCTGAGCTGTCCCGATGAAAATTGGGATGGTTTTTTTGTTTAGGAAAATGCTATTCAACTGGTTTATAGCGAGTAATATTGGCAATAGTTCGGTTTTGTGCAGTAATTAATTTCCATAAATAAATTCTTTTCAAGCGATAAAAAAGCGAGTAGAATGTGAAAAGTTCCCTTCCTGAATAACACGTTTAGTGAATGTGGTTTGGTGGAAAGATAACATTCACGAGGCGAAGGCTAAGCCGCCTGTTCATACGGAATAAAAAATATCAGAAGGGTAGATTATTATGCAAAACGTAATGCGCAAGTCATGGACCGAGGGGCCAGTTGCGACGTTCCTTTCAGCATCACTTAAAGGGATTTCCCAAGTATTGTTAATTGAAAATGCCTTTTCTGGGTTACTAATTCTATTGGCAATTACAACTTCCTCTTTATTATTGGGAATCATGACGATTTTATCAGCTTTCATAGGTAATATCATCGGGAAAATAGGTGGAGCAGATGAAAATAGCATAAATCAAGGCCTATTCGGGTACAATTCCGTACTAACAGGAATTGCGCTAACTTTATTTTTAACCGGTCCGTATCATTGGATCATCGCTCTAATCGGAGCGGCAATCGCAGCAATTTTTACAGCCGCCATGATGCATGTGATGAAAAGTTCGGGAATTCCCGTCCTTACCATCCCTTTTATCGTCCTTTCATGGTTGATGCTGCTGGCTTCATATAGACTAAAAGCGTTTCAATTAACTCCCGACTTAGTCCCCCAGGATTTATCTAATTGGGAAGTGGATATGACTGGGAAAGCAGACTGGGTAGAGGGAACATTTAATGGTATTGGACAAATTTTCTTCCTTCATAATACACTGTCAGGCGTCCTACTTTTTGTTGCTGTATTTTGGGCTGGATGGAAATTCGGGCTTTACGCGATCATCGGGAATTTCGTCGCTTTAATAACGTCGTATCTACTGGGCGGAGAACCACATTTGATCTTTATGGGCCTTTACGGTTACAACGCTATATTAACTATTTTTGCTGTATCTGTCGTATTTAAAGGGAAATCACATCGCTTTGGTCCATATTTAGGTATCATTGGCGCTTGTTTAACCGTACTCCTCACGGCAAGTATAGCCACTTTGCTTTTACCTTTCGGACTTCCGGCTTTAACCATGCCTTTTGTCCTTAGCACATGGCTTCTCCTGGCTGCAAGAAAGGTTCTGCCCCGATTGTAGATAGTAGCAAGCTCGAAGGTTTGTTGTGAAATGAAAATGAAAATGAAAGTTTTCACCTTACTGAATAAATACACAAGAAAAAGATTAGCCTAAGAACGATTCGGTCAACCTATCTTTTGTATTCATTCAGTAAGGTTTTGAATTATCATTAAATCCAGTGATGCAATTCCAATGACATTCCACCGGATGCTGCAAAAGTTAGGCTTCCAGAGGAATTGTAAAAAACCTGGTCAATTTACCGATGACTTTAGTATGTTGTTAAGTTGAAGAAAAAACCATTTTCCTTTATAATAAAGTAGGTACGACAAACTTCGACAGATTCTGCGCAAGCCTAATTCAAATGGGTTCCATCCACCGGGACACTTGTCCCAAACTGTATGTTCATGCAAATGCAAAGTAAACAAAGAAATAACTACAACAATTTTCTGAATTTTATTAAATTTGGTTTTTTTACTAATTAAAAAAAGAGGTGCTTTGAATTGAAATTATCACCAGTTGAACAGGAAAAATTGTTATTGCACGTTGCGGGGGAACTTGCCCTTAAACGTAAAGAACGCGGACTCAAACTGAATTACCCAGAATCAGTTGCTTTAATTTGTCATTACATCATGGAAGGGGCACGCGATGGTAAAACTGTTGCACAGCTCATGAGTGAGGGGAAACAAATCCTAACGGTTGAAGACGTTATGGAAGGCGTCGGTGATATGATTTCGGACGTCCAAATGGAAGCAACATTCCCAGACGGAACAAAACTTGTGACGGTTCACCGTCCAATTCAATAAATAGGAGGCTTCAATAATGATTCCAGGAGAAATAAGAACAGCTGAAGGTTTAATAGAAATAAATGCTGGACGTGAAGTGAAAACAGTACGTGTCGCAAGCACTGGTGATCGTCCGATACAAGTCGGTTCCCATTTCCACTTTGTCGAGGTTAATAAGTTTCTTGAATTCGATCGTGAGAAAGCAGTAGGCATGCATTTGAATATTCCATCGGGGACGGCTGTACGTTTTGAACCGGGCGAAGAAAAAGAAGTCGAGTTAGTTGAATTTGGCGGAAAACGTCATGTGTTCGGACTGAATGCGTTGACGGAAGGCTCAACACATAACAAAGACCTTATCATGGATAATGCAACAGATGGCGGCTTTAAAGGAGCGGAAGATAAATGAAGGTAACACACGATCAATATGCAAAAATGTTCGGTCCTACGGTAGGAGACCAAGTGCGTCTTGCTGATACTGATCTTTGGATTGAAATTGAAAAAGATTATACATCGTACGGCGACGAGGGTGTTTTTGGAGGCGGGAAATCGCTCCGTGTTTCAATGGGGCAAAATGGTAACCGCACAAGTAACGAAGGCGTCCTAGATACGGTAATTACCAACGTTGTAATTATTGATCACACAGGTATCGTGAAAGCGGATATTGGGATTAAAAACGGTCGCATTGTGGGTGTCGGAAAAGCCGGTAATCCGGACACGATGGACGGCGTGGATCAGGATATGATCATCGGTGTTGGGACGGAAGTCTATGCAGGTGAAGGGCTCATCGCTACAGCCGGTGCTATCGACACGCATATTCACTTGATCACTCCTCAGCAAGTCGAGACTGCACTTAATGCTGGTACGACAACATTTATCGGCGGTGGGACAGGTCTTGCAGCTGGTTCAAAAGCAACAAGTTTAACAGCTGGTGCGTGGCATATACACCGGATGTTACAAGCAGTTGAGAGTTTGCCAATTAACTTTGGTATTCTTGGAAAAGGGAGTGCATCCACTACTGAACCGATTATCGAACAAGTTCGTGCGGGTGCAATCGGTATGAAGATCCATGAAGACTGGGGTGCAACTCCAGATGCGCTTAACCAGAGTTTAATGGTTGCTGATGAATATGATATTCAAGTTGCGCTACACTCTGATACGCTTAATGAAGCGGGCTTTGTTGAAAATACGATTGAAGCGATTGATGGTCGCGTTATTCATATTTTCCATACAGAAGGAGCGGGGGGCGGACACGCGCCGGATCAGCTGAGATTGGCTAGTCACCCGAATATCATACCGGCATCAACGAATCCGACAAAACCATTTACGACAAATACAATTGACGAACATTTGGACATGCTGATGGTATGTCACCATTTGAAACACGATGTACCGGAAGACGTGGCGTTCGCTGACTCACGTATCCGTCCTGAAACGATTGCTGCGGAAGATATTATGCAGGATCTTGGAATCCTTAGTATTATGTCATCCGACTCACAAGCGATGGGTCGTGTTGGTGAAGTAACAATCCGTACGTTCCAAACGGCAGACAAAATGAAGAAACAGCGCGGCTCACTTCCACAAGACGAAGGAAAAGGGAACGATAACTATCGTGTAAAACGCTATATTTCAAAATTGAATATTAACCCGGCAATTGCACATGGCGTTAGCCATGAAGTTGGGTCGATTGAAGAAGGGAAACTCGCGGATATCATCCTTTGGGACCCGGCATTTTTCGGTGTGAAAGCAGATGTCGTCATTAAAGGCGGAATTTGTGTTTACGGAATGGCTGGAGATCCAAACGCATCTATTCCGACGCCAAACCCGGTAATGGGTCGTCAAATGTACGGTTTCCATGGTCAAGCACCACAACACGCGGCAATGACATTCCTTCCGAAAATTGCAGTTGAAGAAGGCCTTCCTGAAAAACTAGGCCTTCAAAAAATGATTGGTACTGTAAAAGGCTGCCGTAGCATTGGGAAAGCGGACATGAAGCATAACAGTGAAACGCCTGAAATTGACGTTAATCCTGAAACGTATGAAGTGAAGATTGATGGAGTATTGGCGACGTGTGAACCAGTAAGTGTACTACCGATGGCACAACGTTATTTCTTGTTTTAAGTAGAGGTGAAGGTCGAAGTGGCAGGAAAGAAATTTTCAGCTATTTCGGCCCCTTTTTACTGAACATGTTGATAAAGGAGAATGCATAATGTTGATTACAAAAGTAATTGGTAATGTCGGGACAGAAGAAGAAATTGCAGGTAAAAAGACAGAGTGGCTTGAACTTGACTGGGAAGAGTTGAATAAACGCATTTTACGTAGAGAAACAGATCACGGGACAGACATTGCATTGTCACTTGAACATCACGATGAGGACGATCACGATCACGATCACGGTCACCATCATCATAATCGTCAGCCATTACAATACGGTGATATTTTATTCGAGGACAGCGAACGTCGTATCGCTGTGCGTACAAAAATGGAGCCGGTTATCGTCATCAGCCCGAAAGACATGACGGAGATGGGTAAAACAGCTTTCGAACTAGGTAACCGTCATACCCCTGCATTGATTGAGGAAAATGAAGTAATCGTACGTGCAGACCATACGTTGAATAAATTGCTAGATGAAGTAGGTGTCGCATATGAAACAACTGAAAGACGATTCAAACAACCATTCAAATACCGGGGCCACTCCCACTGACTTCGCACTGTTACATCTGTTTCAAATACACGACTCCGCTTTTCCAATCGGCTCTTTCACGCAGACCTATGGGATGGAAACGTATATCCAGGAAGACATCATCCGAACGAAAGAGGATTTGGTCGCTTATTGTACATCGTTCCTATTTCATAATCTAGTGCGTGGGGATGCGATTTTAATTCAAGAAGCTTATGCTGCGGCTCTTAATCAGGATATGGAGCGACTGCTCTATTTGGAGCAATTATGCGGGGCCATGAAGCTGGCGAAAGAATCACGTGAAGCGAGTGTGAAACTCGGCAGACAGTTCATTAAAACGGCATCTCCGCTAGTCGAAGATGAGTTTCTTGTTGGCTGGAAAGCGCGTATTGATTCGAAAGAGATTCAAGGACATTACGCCATTCTCTACGGTATTTATAGTGCAACGACAGGGATTAGTGCGCATCATGCGGTCATGACGTATTTGTTTGCGTCTTTGAATGGACTCGTCCAAAACGCAGTACGCGCGGTACCATTTGGACAAACTACCGGTGTCCAGGCAATGTATGAATTGATTGGTCCCATTACGGAAGCAGCTGAATTGGTATTAACGTTGACGGAAAATGATATTAGTAATAATGCATTGGGGATAGAGCTAGCTTCGATGAAGCATGAGTATCTATTCTCTAGATTATTTATTTCATGATGGATTGAAAGGGGTTTTTTATAATGAAACCAGTACGTATTGGCATCGGTGGTCCAGTTGGATCGGGTAAAACTTCACTCGTCGACCAACTAACACGTGCGATGCATAAAGAGTATAATGTAGCGGTCATTACGAACGATATTTACACGCGTGAAGATGCTCAATTTTTAATTAGTAACGGAGTGCTTGAAGAAAACCGTATATTAGGCGTTGAAACAGGCGGGTGCCCGCATACGGCAATCCGTGAAGATGCTTCTATGAACTTTGCGGCAATTGATGAGTTGAAAAATCGTTTTGCGGACCTTGATATTATTTTCGTTGAGAGTGGCGGCGACAACTTGTCTGCTACGTTCAGTCCCGAACTTGTTGATGGCTATATTTATGTTATCGACGTTGCAGAAGGTCAGGATATTCCGCGAAAAGGCGGCCCTGCGTTGACGCGTTCTGATCTGTTGCTGATCAATAAAACGGATTTGGCTCCGTATGTTGGTGTAGATTTAGAGATTATGGATAGCGATGCGAAAAAAATGCGCAATGGTCGTCCGTATATTTTCACGGATGTGCGAACACAGAAGAATGTTGATAAAGTTGTCGACTGGATCAAGCACAGCATGCTACTCGAAGGTGCGGATGCTTAAACCGTCCCGCGCCATCCATCACGGGAAATTGGACATGGCATTCGAACTAAGAAGAGGTTATACAAGAATGCCACATGTTTACCAACAGCCTCCACTAAAGGCGAGTCGGGAATTGTACGTAGGAAACGACCCGACAGCGACCGTCTACATAATGGAGTCTTCTGGCGGGATGGTGTCGGGGGATCGCAATGATATCACGGTGAAGCTTTCGCCTGATAGTCGGGTACGGTTAGTTCAGCAATCCGCGTTGAAAATTTACCCGTCACATACGGGTGATACTTGTCATTTTACAATCGAGGTCGACCTCGCGGAACGTTCACGGTTGGAGTGGATGCCTGAGGTGCTGATTCCGTTTGTTGACGCCAAGTTTCAAGTTGATACGACGCTGCGTGTTGCTAGTGATGCGACGGTATTATGGGGCGAAATTGTCGCACCGGGTCGTGAAAAACGCGGTGAGATTTTTGACTATCAATCGTTCCGGTCGAATTTCAAGATATTTGTAGATGATGAGTTAATAGCTTTTGACTCGCTTCATTTTGCGCCGCGTGATGTTGCGCTCGGTAGCATGGGTGTCCTTGAGGGAGCGATGTATGTCGGCTCGATTTGGCTTGTTTCGCCGAATGCCAAGGATGTTGATGTGCGCGCATTGCAGGAAACATTGCGAGTCGAAGAAGGTCTGAAGGCTGGTATGACACGGCTTGAAGGAAATGCCATCCATTGCCGCTGGCTGGCGGTCAATCAATGGACGATGCAAGAAGAAATGAAACGCGTGTATGCGCTATTGGCGGATATGGTTTAAGAGGGCACCCTTGCGCAGGGTGTCTTTTTTAGTGTGTGCAACGTTGTTATGTTTCGTGAGAGCGTTGTCTAATTTCGCAAAAAAGCTGCGAACTCATGATTTAATTCAATAAATTTCGGCATGGAAAACCCTCTATTGGGTGTATAATACATCTACGGAATGTTTTTTGGAAATGTTTCCATCAATCAATAGCTAGATTATGTAATGCTACTAAGGAGCGAATTCGATGACAGAAAATAGACCCATGGGTCAATCACGCACAATCCAGACGAAGCTGGTCTTGCCGCCAGATACGAATCACTTACAGACGATTTTCGGAGGGAAAGTCTTATCATATATCGACGAAATTGCTGCCATTACAGCGATGAAGCATGCCAAAAAGGCGGTCGTTACAGCTTCAATCGATTCAGTCGATTTTGTATCATCAGCGCGTGTCGGAGATGTTCTTGAACTAGAAGCGATTGTCACATCAACGGGTCGCACATCGATGGAAGTTTTCGTATCTGTTCATTCGATGGACCTACTGACGGGTGAAACTAAATTGACGACGGAATCATTTTTGACGATGGTTGCCATGGACGAGAACAACAAACCAACGCCAGTACCGGGTATTTATCCGGAAACGGAAGCCGAAAAAAGTCTGTTCGAAACGGCTCCCGCTCGCCGCGCACACCGAAAATTACGTAGTGAGATAAAGCATTAATCCGAACGAATAGTATATCAATTTTAAATATTTTAGACATTATCTATTGACATTCTATTTATAGGCATGTAAAGTATGAGCTACCAACTAAATACGTAACTTTCTTATCCAGAGAGGTGGAGGGACTGGCCCTTTGATACCTCAGCAACAGACTTTTTAGTACTGTGCTAATTCCAGAAGCCGAAGCGTCATGCTTGTAGCTTGAAGATAAGAAGAGCAAAAAGCGAAATTGCCAAAACCTCTTCTTGAATTGTAGAAGAGGTTTTTTTGTTCTTTCTGGAGACTGTTACCTTCAAGAAAATAAGGAGGAATGTTTATGTCGAATGAATTAATCAATGCGCTTAAGTTATAAAAAAAGAAAGAGTTCCTGCTCATTTGCGGAGCTGTTAGATAATAAGCAAGAGACTCTGCCCATTCGCGGAGTGGTTAGATAGTAAGCAAAAGACTCTGCCCATTCGCGGAGTGGTTAGATAGTAAGCAAAAGACTCTGCCCATTCGTGGAGTAGTTAGATAGTAAGCAAGAGACTCTGCTCATTCGCGGAGTGGTTAGATAGTAAGTAAGAGACTCTGCTCATTCGCGGAGTGGTTAGATAATAAGCAAGAGACTCTGCTCATTCGCGGAGTGGTTAGATAGTAAGCAAGAGACTCTGCCCATTCGCAGAGTAGTTAGATGAACAACTAGAGTTTCCGCCCATTTGCGAAAAAGTAAGCAAAGCTCGCTCATTTGCGTTCATATCATCTACAAACAATAAACCGGAACAGAGCCCATTCGCTGTGTTCCGGTTTATTGTGATTACGAAATTATTTACCTCTGAATAAAGCAATCCATTCAACTTACTAACAGATTCAGTCATATTTGCGAGTAATCAACAAATGGATGTGGACAAGCTGTCGTTTAGGGGGAATTGGTCAATTATCCACATGTGGGTAACCAGCTTTTTTTCCATACCTCTTCAAATAAAAGTTCGTCCACATACGTATACACAGGAAAGGTTTAGTGTTGAAAAACAATGAGTTTTTTATTCCAACTGATTAAAAAAAGTTAAGCTGCTTGTCCCCAAAAAATTCGGGGGTAAGCAGCCTAAAAGGTCAATCTACTTTCATTCTTTTCAACGTGTATATAAAATACTCCCAGTTATTAATGGTTGAAGGGATGCTGACATGTTCGTCGGGCGTATGCACATGAAACATATCTGGACCGAGCGAAACGGCGTCTAGTCCAGGAATCTTTTCGATAAAGACTCCACATTCAATACCGGCATGCACGGCAATTACATCGATGTCTTTGCCGTATTTTTCTCTATATGTCTCTTCAAATAATTTCTTCACCTGTGAGTCAGGGTTATAGGGCCACTCTGGATAATCTGCGTCAATCAGTACTTCGCAGCCAAGCATGTCCGCCAGTGATTTTGCTTGTGTCACCATATTGGCTTTTGCACTTTTGATGGAGCTTCTGATTTCATTTTCAAAGTGTATCGTTGTATCTGTAGTTGTAACGACTCCCAAATTAGTGGAGCTTTCTACGAGTCCTTCGATTCCCGTGCTCATTGCTTGGACGCCATGTGGAATGAGCAATAAGGCGGTAATGGCTTTGTGCTTTGTTTCTGCTGAAAAAACAGCGGTCGAATGGCTATCCTTTTGTTCAACACTAATGGATACGCCTGGATCTGCTAGCTGGAGCTCATTTTTGAAAATTTGCTCCCACTGCATGACTTTTTCGTTAACCTTGTTGATGTCGCAAGGTGAGATGAAAAGTACAGCTTGCGCTTCACGGGGAATTGCATTTGATTTTAATCCACCTGAGATGTGTTGAATGTTGTAAGGGATTTCAGTGGCTAAATCATGTAATAGTCTTCCCAATAATTTAGTAGAGTTTCCTCTGCCTTTATCAATCGAAATACCTGAATGACCGCCTTTTAAACCTTTGATTTGCAGGCGATACGCAACTTGTTGCTGTGAGGCGTTAGCCCATTCAATCGGTAAAACTTGCGTAACATGTACGCCTCCCGCACTGCTAACGAGCAGTTTACCATCTTCTTCAGAATCTAGGTTGATGAAGATCTTCCCAGTGAAGTGACTAGCATCCACTGCAATTGCCCCGTTCATGGTCGTTTCTTCTTCTGTCGTAATGACGACTTCGAGAGCTGGATGTGGAATATCCGTTGAATCTAATAACGCTAATGCGTAAGCAACAGCAATGCCGTTATCCGCACCTAATGTTGTATCTGTGGCATATAGCATATCCCCGATAATTCGTAGTTGAAGGGGGTCCTTGTCAAAGTCATGGACTGTGCCCTCATTCTTTTCACAAACCATATCCATATGTCCTTGAATAATGACAGTCGGGGCGCTTTCGTAGCCAACTGTCGCCACTTTTTTGATGATGACGTTTAATGCCTCGTCTTGAATGACCTCTAAGTTGCGCTCCTGTGCAAAGCGTACCAAAAAATCACTAATGGCTTGCTCGTTGCCAGAATCCCTTGGAATCGCCGATATTTCCGCGAAGTATTTAAATACGATATGCTGCGTTAGTTCTTGTAAGTTGTTGTACATGGAATTCATCCTTTCATTCAAACTCTAGAAATTCAACCCGGTTACCGAATGGGTCGTGGGTGAAAAAGCGAGAACGACCGTCGATGGGTGGTTCATTGCTAATCGTATAGTTGGCTTTTTCCAACCTTAATTTCAGTTGTTCGAGCGCATTCACTGTAAATCCAGGATGGGCTTTTTTAGCTGGAGTAAAGTCGTTTTGGATACCAATATGAACCTCTTGAGAGCCGCAATGGAACCAACAGCCGCCGCGGGCTTGCAAATTTTCCGGCTTCGGAATTTCTTCCATGCCGAGCAACTCACCGTAAAATTGTCTTGCGGCTTCTTCGGAGCCAGCTGGTGCTGCAATTTGGATGTGATCAATACCTGTCAGGAATGTAGTCATGGACGATCTCTCCTTTGAACGTTGTATCTTCAGTATAGTCTTCCGTGTATCGAAACACTATGACCCTTTTTGGATACTAATGGTTAAGTAATTCTTATTAGTTTAATTAAATACCATAGAATACACTGATGGACTAGCTATCTACTTAGTGGGAAATCCGTGTAGAGACCATTTTATAAAAAATTCTAACAAATCACTTTACAACATTCATGCATATAGTGTACTATGTAACTAGCACACTGATACAAAGGGGAGTAAGCTGATGCAACAGTGGAATGGGTTGTTAAGAAAAGAATGGGTGACGCTGAAGAAGCCATTGCTTGTGATTGCATTATTTGCCGTTGCTACGATGTCGTTTCTTCCGATGATTATCACTCGATTTTTGGGAATGGGCGTAGATGTTTTTGAACTGGCGCTTGTCATTTGTGCGATGTGGGCTGTCGCAAGTGCGTTTGCACCGGTAATTGCATTATTTACAATGTTGGAAAGGGAGATGAAGCGCCCAGATGTATGGCTTCATTCGAATGCCTCTATTTTTAAATTGGTTGGCTCAAAAGTATTTTTCGTGATACCGATTGGTGCGGGTGGATTGCTCAGTTCAACAATCGTTCTCGCGCTACACTATGCGTTTTTAACGCCATCTATTCTAACGTTCGATGCATTATTGTTTTATGGCAGTATTTTTATCATCGTTTTATTTGTGGCTTCGCTTTCAATCCTTTGCACGGGATTCTTCTTTTGGGTGCTGTATCGATTAATGGAGCCAGCTATAAAGGGATTTGCAATACTTGTTTCGTTTATCCTGTTTGGTGTTTCATCGTGGGTAGTAGAGCGAGTGGGGAATTCGACTATATATACTAAATTGGTTGAAGTTGGACCGATTGATTTATTAGGATTAAAAAACCCTCAACTAGATGTTGGAAACAATTATTTTGAAGTGACGGGTGCGGATTTTTATACGGGAGAAATTGTATTTAACGTAATTTTTACAGTGTTACTATTCATTGTTGCAACCGTCCTGTTTGAGAAGAAAGTGAGGTTGTAAAGCGTATGAAAAGATGGAGAGGGTTAGTGCGCAAAGAATGGGCGCTGATGAAATGGACAATTGTTTCCTATGTTTTAGCATTTAGTGCGTTTGTATTCCTGGCATGCCTCCACTATTTTCCTGAAGTGCTGGAGACGATTGTGGTCGATATTCAATCTACAATGGTTTTTATTTTTCTACTTCATTTTCTCGCGGCGGTGTCATGGTTTTTGGATAGCCTGAACAAGGAAATGAAACGACCGGATGTGTGGCTTCATTCGACGGCATCGATGTGGCAGCTTGTTGGAGCGAAGGTTTTATTCATCACGATTATTATAGGTTGTTCGTTTTTAGTGTGTGGAACAATTATTGGTGTGGCTCATTATTCAGGTGGTGGAACCGTTTCTATTATAGAAGGTATTGCTTTATTGCTTAGCGTGGGTGCCGTCATTTTGTTGAATTCCATTTATGTAATGGCACTCGTTTTTTTCTTCTGGTCAATTTACCAGGTGTTTCGTTCGCGTATGGATTGGTTTTTTTCCATCATTATTATGTTTGTCTCGTTTGTTATTTGGGCGTATGCGTGGGGGATGATTTGGTTTACGGGCTTGTTTCAAGCCGTTAAGGAACTAGGTCCTCTGAATGAGGCAATAACGATGATGGAGCCTAACTATATTGTTCCTGGTGGAGCAATTTTAACAATCGGAAGTATTGTGCTTCATGGGGTTATGGTAGCACTCTATTTTATGGCGGGGTCCAAACTATTCGAAAAGAAAGTGAGGTTGTAAACGATGGGCATAGATTTTCTTCCAGACAAACCAATTTACCAGCAGCTCATCGACCGAATTACGGGTGATATTATTCGAGGAACGTTGAAGCCTGGGGAGAAGTTGCTATCTGTTCGTGAGTATGCAATTGAAGCCGGTGTCAACGCCAATACGATGCAGCGCGTCTATAAGGAGCTGGAGCAGATGGAAATCACTGAAACGAGAAGGGGTCAGGGGTCGTTCGTGACGGAGGATGAAGCGAAAATCGCTAGGCTACGGGATGAAATGAAGGAGCAACTTGTACTGTCATTCATTCAAAGTGTGGAGGAACTTGGCTTTACGACATCTGAAATGATACAGCACTTACAGAAACGGGGTGGAAAAAATGATTGAGCTGAAAAATGTTTCAAAGAAGTACGGTGGGCGGAAAGCGCTTGAGGACATTACGTTGACGCTACCGCAGGGGAAAATGATTGGTCTTGTGGGGGAGAACGGCAGTGGGAAAACAACACTTCTGAAGCTGATGGCGGGCTTGTTGACGCCGAATTCGGGGACTGCACTGTTTGGTGGAAAGCGGATAACGCGTACAATTGCGACGAATATTGCGTACATGCCGGATGCGGATTTGTTCTATCCTTATTTTACAGTACGACAGCTATTTGCATTTTACGAGTCGCAGTTTGCTGATTTTAATCCGATAAAAGCGAAGGAGATTGCAACGTTTTTGAACGTGTCACTTGATTCGAAAATAAAGCAGTTGTCGAAAGGGAATCGGGGACGGGTGAAAATTGCGGTGACGCTTGGTCGCGAAGCGGATTATTATTTGTTGGATGAACCGTTTTCTGGACTCGATCCAATGGTGCGGGATGATATTGCAAAAGGGCTCATTCGTTTCACGGACTCAGGAAGGCAAACGGTTATTATGTCGACGCATGAATTAAAAGAAGTAGAACCATTGCTTGATGAAATTGTGGTGTTGAAAGGGAATCGAATGATCGCGTATGAGGCAGTTGACGAAATTCGTGATGTGTATGGGAAAGATGCCACCTCGTGGATGGTGTCATTGTTTAGGGAGGGAAGTTCGAATGGGGAATAAACCAGTAGTGGAACTAAAGAATTTATCGAAAACGATTGGTAAGAAAAAGATTGTAGATAACTTGAATTTAGCGTTGTATCCGGGGCAAATTACGGGGTTTCTTGGTCCGAATGGGGCGGGGAAAACGACGACGATTCGGATGATGGTTGGACTGATGGAGCCATCTAGTGGAGATGTTATCATTGACGGGATTTCGCTTGCGGATGACTTTGAGGGGGGACTTTCCAAAGTCGGAGTGATTGTGGAGAATCCGGAAATGTATAAATATATGTCCGGTTATAAAAATCTTGTTCACTTTGCGCGCATGCATGAGGCAGTGACGAAAGAGCGGATTGATGAGGTTGTCCATCAAGTCGGCATGCAAAATCGTATTCATGAGAAAGTGTCGACGTATTCACTTGGCATGCGGCAGCGTCTTGGGCTTGCGCAGGCATTGTTGCATCGCCCGAAGTTTTTGATTTTGGATGAACCGACGAATGGGTTGGATCCTGCTGGGATTCGTGAGTTCCGTATGCATTTACGAGATATTGCGGAAAAAGAAGGTGTTTCCGTTTTTGTATCCAGTCATATGCTGTCTGAGATTGAGTTAATGTGCGATCGGATTGCAGTTATTCAGAATGGGAAATTGATTGATATTCGAGAAATGTCGGGGATGCAAGAATCACATTATTATATCGAAGCACTTCCGCGGGATGCGACTGAGGCTCTTCTTAAGGAAGAAGGGTTCACTGCCGAATCGCACCAAAATGGATTTATTATTAACGCAGAAAAAGAACAAATTCCAGCACTTATTCAGCAATTTACTTTGCAGAAACAGCAAATATTTGCGGTTCAACCATACCGTAAAACGCTTGAGGATGAGTTCTTGGAAATGACAGGAGGTGGCCAGATTGCTGAAGCTCATACAAAATGAATGGATGAAATTGTGGAGTAAAAAAGGTACGTGGGTCATGACGGGCTTACTTGCAGTATTTATTGTCGGAATGTTCGGTTTGACGAAATGGATTGAGACGAAGAAAGATTCCAGCGAACAAGATTGGAAAGTATCCGTGCAAGAAGAACTTGCATATACAAAGGAACAGCTTGCGATGCCAACGCTTGCTACCAATGAACGCAAGCGACTTGAAGGGAATGAAAAAGTATACGAACACCAACTTGCTAATTCAATCGAGCCACTAGATAGCAATAGCCGGGAAAGAATGATTATGGATTCAGCGGGTATCGGTTCAGTCGTTGTTTTGTTGGTGGTTATTGTCGCGGCTGGGATTGTGGCGTCCGAGTTTTCACAAGGGACGATTAAGATGCTGCTGTCTCGTCCGGTGAAAAGGTGGAAGATCCTCACTTCGAAATACGTGACGGTTATTTTGTTCGGCGTCGTTCTTATGCTTGTTGGCTTTGGTGTTTCTATTATTTCCGCCTATGTCATCTTCCAATCTGGCAGCGGACAAGAGCTTGTATGGAATGGTAAGGAGGTTGTGGAAGTATCTGTTTGGGGCAGAGGGCTTTATATACTGTTACTGTCATTCGCTAATGTTTTTGTAACAGCAACATTCGCTTTCATGATCGGCAGTGTATTTCGTTCCAGCTCAATGGCGATTGGTCTTTCGTTGTTCAGCTATTTCATGGGCAATACAGTCGTTATGTTACTTTCGAAGTATGAAGTTGTGAAGTACATTGTTTTCACGCATATGGATTTGACGATGTATGAATCGAATTTCAGGATTGTGGAAGATATTACGATGCCATTTTCGCTAGCTGTTCTTGCGGTTTATCTTATTATGTTCCTGCTGATTAGTTATACGACATTTATGAAACGAGATATTACAGCATAAGAAAAGCCCTCTCACAGAGGGCTTTTTGACTAGAATTATTTATTGTTGCTGTATGTCATAACGAGACCTGCAACGTTACCTACGATTACGAATGCGAATAGTGTAAACATGATATATAGGAACCACATGAGACAATCACTCCTTCGATAGTATAATCCTGCTTCCATTATACCACCAGTGGGAGGGGCAAGCAATGGTAGCTAAAGGTGAGTTGTGGCGGACTAGTTTCTGTGGAAAATTAAATTAAGGGAAAATACAAAATTATTAATAAAATAGCTGTTATCTCATAGAGTCTTCGCTATAATTAAATGGTGAAGGGGGAATGGGGACATGATTAAACAATCAATTATTGAAAATGTACTAGAAGCTGCACTCTCGACAGGCGGCGATTTTTCTGAAGTGTTTATCGAAGACAAATTCACGAACACCATGGAGTTGCAGAGTGGCAAGATCGAGAAAAGTATTTCCGGTCGTGATTTTGGGATCGGCATCCGTATTTTCTCTGGACTTCAGAGTATATACACTTATACGACCGATTTCTCTGAAGAAGGATTGGTGAACGCGGCTAAACGCGCAGCACTTGCCATCAAAGGTGGAGGCAATGGGATGCTTCATCCACTGCTCAAAGAGGAGTTTGCTCCGATTCACACATTCGCGCAAATGCCGCGAACGGTCGAGCATGCAAGGAAAGTGGCCGTTATGAGAAAAGCGAATGACATTGCGAGAAATTATGACGAGCGTATCCGTCAAGTTGCACTCCGTTATATTGATGAGGAGCAGAACGTGCTGATTGCAAACTCAGAAGGGAAATTCGTTGAAGATACACGCGTTTATAGCAGAATGTCCATTCAGGCAACGGCTTCCGATGGCAATGAAATGCAAACAGGTTTCTATGGACCGGGTGCACATGCCGGTTTTGAATTTATTGAAAACCTGGACCTTAATCATTATGCAGGCGAAGCCGCGCGCATTGCGGTGACGATGCTCGAAGCAGATGAATGTCCGAGTGGGAAATTCCCAGTCATTATCGACAATGAATTCGGCGGCGTTATTTTCCATGAGGCTTGTGGGCACGGACTTGAAGCAACTTCTGTTGCGAAAAATAACTCTGTCTTTGCGAACCGAATTGGTGAGAAGGTGGCACCTGATATTGTGACGTATATCGATGACGGTACAATTCCAAACGAATGGGGTTCCCTCAATGTTGATGATGAAGGTGAAAAGACGCGGAAAAACGTCCTCATTGAAGATGGCATTTTAAAAGGCTATCTCATTGATAAATTCAATGCACGCCGCATGAATGCAGAAGCGACGGGCTCTTCACGCCGCCAGTCGTATCGCTTCAATCCGACGTCCCGTATGACGAACACCTATATCGCGCCAGGAAAATCGACACCAGAAGAAATCATTGCGTCGACGGAACATGGTATTTACGCGAAGTATATGGGTGGGGGTTCAGTGAATCCGGCAACGGGGGATTACAACTTTGCCGTTGCGGAAGCGTATCTTGTGAAAGACGGTAAAATTGATCGTCCTGTTCGTGGTGCAACTTTGATTGGCAATGGTGCGAAAACACTGCAGCTTGTTGACATGGTTGGCAATAATTTGGCGCACGGGGCTGGAATGTGCGGATCCATTAGCGGAAGCTTGCCGGTCAATGTCGGTCAGCCGATGATTCGTGTCAGTGAAATTACGGTCGGTGGGACGAAGGGGGAATAAAAGATGACAATCAACGAATTTCAAGAGAAGCTATTAGCCGAAGCAATGGATGCCGGTTTTAAAGAAGTCGAAGTCTATTATGAAAGATCCGAATCATTTCAACTGATGATTTTTGAAGGTGAAATTGATAGTTATGAGACATCGGAAGAAGGCGGGCTCGGTTTACGAGGACTCTATAATGGCAAAATGGGCTACGCCTATACAGAAAAGATCGAGGAAGCGTCTATCCCATTTTTGATTGATAGCGCAAAAGCGAATGCAGATGTCCTAGACGAGGATGACGGTACAGATATTTTTGAAGGAAGCGACAACTATTCAGGGCACAATCTTTATAGCGAAGAGCTTGCGAATATTACGATACCTGAAAAAATCGAGCTCATTAAGTCGATTGAAAAGAAAACACTCGCGTATGATCCGCGTATCATCACGCTGAATTATTGTGTGCTCCAAGATTACTCCGGAGAACGAGTCATGGCGAACAATAAAGGTCTTTCATTGAATGAAAAAAAGAATGGATTGGTCATTTTCGTTTCCGCTGTCGCGAAGGACGGGGAAGAAATGAAAACGGGTAGCTGTATTAAAATGACGCAGGATTTCACTTCTCTTAATGCGGATGAAATTGCGAAAGAAGCAGCGGAAGAAGCGCTGTCCAATCTGGGTGAGCAATCGATTCCTACAAAAAAATACCCAATTGTTATGCGTTATGATGCATCTGCGTCGCTACTCGCTACGTTTACACCGATCTTTTCGGCTGAAAACACGCAAAAGGATCTATCCTTATTGAAAGGGAAAGTCGGCGAGAAGATTGCAGCTGAATCATTCACAGTGCTCGACGACCCCTTCCATCCTGAAGCTTTGGCAGGTACCAATTTTGACGGTGAAGGCGTCGCAACGGGAAAACGTACGATTGTTTCGAATGGAACACTTGAAACGCTGCTGCATAACCGAAAAACGGCAAAAAAAGATGGTGTGGAAACGACAGGGCATGCACGGAAGTCGTCCTATAAAAGTACACTGACTGTAGCTCCATTGAATATGTATATTGCCCCGGGTAACAAAAGCAAAGAAGACTTAATTGGCTCTTTAAAAGAAGGTATCCTCATTACAAGTTTAGCGGGTCTTCATTCAGGAGTGAGTACAATTTCGGGTGATTTCTCAGTCGCTGCAACAGGTTTCTATATTAAAGACGGTAAAATTGCAACACCCGTTAAACAGATGACAATTGCCGGTAACTTCTTTGATTATATGAAGGGGATCGAAGAGGTAGGGGCGGATTTGAAGTTTGCACCAGGTGGCTACGGCTCGCCTTCACTCATAGTGAAAGAGCTTTCTGTTACGGTTGATTAAGAACAAAAGGGCAATCCCGATGTATTGTGGGGGTTGCCCTTTTGTTCTATTTCTCCAATCGATCACTAGTTACAGAGGCATGGAATCTGTGGTTCGCTAATAAACTAGGCAAATTCGAATTGTGCCAGTGTTTTAACAGTTAGCTTTATAAGTGTAAATACGTGCATTTAAGTGTCCTCAAGTGGACAAAAATTTTCAACTTGTAGTACAGTAGATGTATGGAAAAATTACTGTTAATGAAAGAAGCGGTCC